>CAZXHW010000589.1:0-5506 GCA_964639915.1 uncultured Heliomicrobium sp. | reverse complement strand
TGCCAACGGCTGACCGTTTTTCAAAACGCGAACAGGAAAATCGTCACCTGCGCGCAAGCTGGTCGGGTCTTTTTCCGGCACAATTTCCAAGGACAACCCCATTGGTTCCGCCCAGGATTGATCTTGTTCAACCGTGCCGACGCGAACAAAAGTTTTTGCGTGCTTGGAATAAACTTCGCGCCAGCGTTGCGGTTTCATTTGCGCCCAGGCTTGTTTGATTTCCGGGCTGGCGCCGATTTCGGCCAGGTATTCAGCGACTTTTTTCGGCGTCAATTCCAGAGATTTCGGTTGCAGAGAAACCGCAATCGTAGCAACGCCGGGCTTTTCCAGCCGCGTCGAAAAGCGCAACGATTTCGGCGAGGCTTTCCGCTCTTTCAACTCCGTCAATTGACCGCCCAAACGCACACGGGCGCGATCAATTCGTTCTGCCTTAATCGCATATTCCAGCAGCGGGAAAGCCATTCCACTGGTTAAATCCAGGGTAATCGCTGTTCCGACCGGAATCGAAGTGCGCGCCGGGATCAGCCAGGTATCGTGCGAAAAAACGATACCTGCCAACCCAAGCATCAATACAATGCTACCCGCCATTTTCTTCGGACTGAATCGGTTTTTCTGCTTCATCCACTCCTCATTCCTTTCCAAAATTTCAGCGTCCCATCATCCCGACTGCAGTCGCCGGTTTCAGGTTTTCAACAAAAGTCACAACTTCGCGCGTGGCCAATCGCATCCCCACAATGACCGCGATTTGTTTATTCACCGCAACCACCGGATAAGCAACCCCTTCCTGTGGAGCGCTGCGACGCAACAAGCCTTTTTGCGGATCCAGCACGCCCCAGACACTGAAGGTTTTGTCCGTCGCGTCATCCCAAGCGACCAGGACTTTGCCGTTAGGCAGGGTGGCCGTGTGCGTGTGCTTCCCAATTTTCTGATCGGGGTCGAGCAATTGCCGGGGCGCAAAGGTCGCTCCTTTGTTCGCCGAGGTCGCGTAATACAAACCGGGACGCTTGCTGTCGCCCATAAACCAGACGGCAGTTAGATTGCCCGCCGGATCGAAACTGAAGCTCGGCCCGGCAACCGGGCAGCCCGCGATTTCCCATTTGTCTTCGCTGGCCAGAGTCGTCTTGAAACTTTTCCCTCCGTCCTGCGAACGGGCGACGATGGTGTCGCGATACATCGGCCCTGTGCGCGGCACCGTGCGATACGAAAGATAGAGATTGCCCGCCGCATCCACTTGCAGATTCGTGCGGCAGCATTCGCATACATCCGTCAGTATCCGCCGGTCTGGCGAAAATGTTTTGCCGTGATCCATCGAAACGGCCAGCCAGATTTCGCCGCCGCGATCTTCCTTGCGTTTGGCACGCTCATCAATCCAGGCGACGTAAATTTTCCCTTTCTGGTCCACGGTCAACGATTGAAAGGCGTGGCCGGTTGGAGCGCCGCCGGCATCCGAATTCAGCGTCAATGCTTTGGAAAACGTCTTGCCGCCATCCGTCGAATGTGCAAAGCGAATGTCGCCTTTCCAGCGTTCGCGTTCGCTGGCCCAGCAAACATACACGTCGCCGTTGGGAGCAACAGCAACTTTCGGAGGATTTTCGTTCCGAACTGTCGCGTCACCTTCACGGTCGTTAACGCGAACCGGTTTGGAAAAGACCTTGCCGTCCACCGAATGGCGCAGCAGCACGTTGCTGACATTGTTGATGCGTTCGATAAAAGCCAGATAAAAACCCGCGCGTTTGTCCGCCACGATGTACGGATTGAACGAACCGTCGGCGTTGTTGGCGGCGGGCATCCCACCGTGTTGATGCGTTTGCGCCAGCGCAGGCAATGCAAGCAGGAGCCAGAGAAGAAGTAACTTTTTCATAACGATTCCTTTTCAGGTTTCACTTCGGTCAGGCGAAAAAGCAATCAGGAATTGTGCGCCTCTCGCCTCTTCGTCCATCCAAAGTGATATTTGCCCTAAAACGCGAGCCGCAACGCAAATTGGAAGCTGCGCGAGTCGCCAACCCCGGTCATTTGACCGAAGGTTGCCGACGGGCTGGTTGGATACGTGCCCGTGCCAAAAACACCATTCAGGCTCACCCCGTTCACGTGGTTCGTCAGGTTAAAGCCTTCGGCCAAGGCCTCAAGTTTGAGATTCTCACCAAGATAAAATGTCCGGCTGAGGCGTGTGCCCAGATTCAGATAATTGAATCCCTTGCTGAAGTTTCGACTGATGAAAACCCCGTTGATCGTCGGGCGCGCCGCCGTCCCCTGAATCGTGTTGGAGCCGGTGGTGATATTGAATGGGAGAGCGGAGTAATACTGCATGATCGCTGACAACTTAAAGCCATTCGTCAGTTTCTGTACCAGCGTGTTCCCCTTTTCCAATCTGGTATGCAGCGAGCCATCAAGCACCAACCGATGCCGTTGATCGTCGTCGGAACGAGCATAATCCTGCCAGATGTTGTAAGGATTCAGCGGAGAGCTGAAGAAGTACTCGCCCACGTTATTCAGTGCCTTTGAATAGGTGTAAGACAGCCTGAAATCGCTCCACGTTGACGGCCTTTGCACAAAGGAAAGATGGAGTCCGTCATATCTAGAATCCGCTCTGGGAGAATACTGACTGTTATTCGCGTAATTCGGATTAGGACGGCAACCGTTATTCGATCCCGCTGCGGCGCAGGTCGGTACATTCTGGTTGATCGAAACAATCAGATGAAGCCCGCGAAGATGCTGGTAGCCGATAGAAACCGCCGTCTTCTTGCCGAGTTGTTGCTCGATCTCAAGGTTGGCCTGTGTCGAATAGGCGTTTTCCATATCCGGATTCATGGTCGTGAAGTTGAACAGGACTCCGGCGGGAATCGTCAACGTGCTCAGGATATTCGGGAAAACCGGCGCGCCTGACTGTGTGGGAGACAGGCTGATGCTGATCTGACTGAGCGCACTGACATTTGTTGTGTTCCCGGCAGAAAGCAGCGCGTTGGCCAAGGCTCGCAAAGGAATCCGGTCGTAATACAGCCCATACCCAGCCCGGACGACCGTGTTTCGACGTCCAAATGGCGTCCAGGCAATTCCCAGGCGTGGAGAAATGTTGTTGGTGTCCGTGTTAATTGTTTTCAGGTATTGCAGGTCGTATCGCAAGCCCGCATTGATCGTGATATTCCGGGACAGGCGCCATTCATCCTGCAGGAATATCCCAAAATTCGAGTTCCCTTGACTCACGACGCTGTTGGCAAAGGTCTGCGTAAAGCCGGCATTGTTATAGGTTCCGCTCAGGAAATTGGCGAGCGAAGAAAATGAGTAATTTCCCCGAAAAGATCGTGGATAGGTGATGGTGTCGTCGTTGTAAAGGAAGCTCGCTCCAAATCTGACGGCATGTGCACCCTCAACAACCGAGACATTGTCTACGATTTCATAGAGCCGATTCTTCCGGCCCGTAGGCGAGCCGGACGCCGTCCCGAAATTTGCCACACCGGAAATAGAAACCGCAGGCCCGGTAGGATCGGAAGGCGGGGCTTCCAAATTACTGCTGGTGAACTGGCCTCTCGTCTCATTGACGAACTTCCGGCTAAACGTGACGACGTTGGAAACAGCGAGACTATGATCGTTATTGAATAGATTCGCCGAAGCAGTCGGCGCGTTCAGTCCGCCAGCGCCTCTGGAATTACGGCTATCCAAGCCATAGAAACTATAGCGAACGGCGAGCTGGTCATTGGTC
This sequence comes from uncultured Heliomicrobium sp., assembly GCA_964639915.1. Taxonomy (GTDB): domain Bacteria; phylum Acidobacteriota; class Blastocatellia; order RBC074; family RBC074; genus RBC074. Next base: position 1,809 of record CAZXHW010000589.1, on the reverse strand, counting down.
GTCAGTTGATGGTCAATCTTGCCAAAATAATTCTGGGTATGCACCGGATTCGGATAGACACCCGTTGAAATTAACTGTCCGGGATACTTGATCGCCTGCAGGCGAGTATTGATGGTGGCGACATTCGCAGCCGAAATCGTGCTAAGACCCGTTTGATTCAACTCTCTTCGCTCGAAATTGGCGAAATAGAATGTCCGGTCTTTCTTCAGCGGCCCCGACAAACTGGCGCCATACTGCGCCTGCGTCATGGGCAGTGTGTCGCGCAAAATCGGGTTGGCGGCGTTTAGGTTCTTATTTTTCAGGAAACCATAAAGATTGCCATGTAGAGAATTGGTGCCGCTTTTCGTTACCACATTGATATAGCCTCCCAGAGCGCGACCGAACTCCGCTTGTCCACCGGAAGTGACCACTTGAAATTCGTTCACAACGTCAATCCCAAAGGACGCCGCCGTCAACCCCGCGGCATCGTCATTATTGGAAAGTCCATCAACAATGAAGCTGTTGGAAAGGTTGCGCTGACTGCTAATGGAAATTCCCTGCCCCGGCACGGCGGAGGTTTCCGCGAACAATTGTGTCGAAGCGGTATTGGTGGGAGAAACACCCGGAATCACCAGCGCAAGATCGAGGAAATTGCGCCCATTCAAAGGCAAATTCTCAATTTCCGCCCGTTGAACCGTCCCCGCGATTTGCGTCCGCGAAGCTTCGAGCAATCCCACTTCACCGGAAACTTCAACGGTGGTGCTTGTCTTTGCCACATCCATTGATACCAGAACATCGAACGCAGATCCGACGGTCAGTGTTAGCGTGGTCTTTGAGTCCGCAAACCCTGTCTGACTGACAGTGATTTCGTATTTTCCCAGACGAAGGTTGGCGAAGCGAAATCGCCCTTCCGAATCTGTCCTGGTACGACTCAGCGCATTGGTTTCCACCTGAAGCGCAGTGACCTGCGCATCCTGAATGACCGCACCAGCTCGGTCTACGACACGCCCGGAAAGCGTTGCGAACGCCACAGATTGTTGCGCGAAAACAGGCCAGAGCGCTCCGGCCAAAATAACAAGCAATGCGAGCGAAAACGCCCGCAAAACGAATCGTTTGCGAATCGTGAACATCTTCATCTCCTCGAAATAACGCAGGGCACGCAATTTTTGCGCGCGGCTTGAGGGCCAAGTTTTTTCCGCAGATATAAACGCATGAGGAGAGAGCAAGCTTAAAAGCCTTCCCTAAAACGGCACGCGAATTCTGCAAAAACCGACTTGGAGTAATTAGCTGTTGAGGAGAAAGGATGGTGGAGCGCGTGGAGATTTCGGCGTAAACCGTAAGGAATCGTAATGGCTTGGATGGTTGCGTTGAACCGGCTGACTTACAGATTCATCAATCGGGTCGTGCGAAACCGTTCGCACTGTCTGACGAGAGAGGTCTTTGACGCCGGAAGGAGGCGTAACCGGGCATGGGCAGGAAGATTCAATTTCCGTCGTCCCGATTTCGCGTATGCCGCCGTGGTCCTGGCCTTCAACCCATAGTTTGGGAGCGGCGCAGCAACAATGGCCTTCGGCAACGCAACATTCCATTGAGCAAACGTCTGGTTGCTGCGCCAGCAAAGCGGCGGGGGCCGCAGCCCAACTCAGCAAAAAGATCAACAATGTGCCTGCGGCTTTCAGGTTGATCTGTCTCAGCACTCTTTGGAATTTTGTAAAGCTCATGGATTTGACGGGCGCAGCATACTCCGCTGCGCCCAGTTTTCAAAATCGCCAAGGTTAACGCGCGACTTTGGTCCAGGCGCCGCCAGCTTTGGCGCTCTTGGTGATGGCT
>CAZXHW010000588.1:0-5516 GCA_964639915.1 uncultured Heliomicrobium sp. | reverse complement strand
TGGCAGGTAATTCATGTACAGCGTGTTCTTTGCGCCGACGTTGCAACCAGTTACGCAATCTCCACAATCCACGCAGGCTTTCTGGTCAAAGCCGGCGGCGTTTTTGCCGTCTTCCTGCGTGACGACAATATTCAGCGCGTATTCTTTCGTGCCGAGTTCCTGTGCTCGTTTGTCCAAACCTTTAACTTTCAGAAATGCGTTCGCATCCGAAGCCGTCCCGCGTTTGTGAGGACGCGCGCCCAGCATCGTTCTGGCTTTGTCATAGAAGGGGTTGAGTTCTGGAAGCTTGATGTTTTTCGGCCAGGCCAATTGCTGGAAAGTTTCTTCGTCGGGCACGATGGCAACATTGGCGTTGACCAGCGAAGTGCCGCCTAAGCCGCTGCCTTTCATCACCGTAATGTCCGGGAACAACTGAAAATCATAAAGCCCGGTAGGATTGAAAACATCGTGACGAACTGCCTGTTGCACTTCCAACAAGTTGTCCGGGAATTTCCCCACTTCCCATTCTTTGCCGCGTTCCAGAATGCAAACGGAAGGCGACGGGTTAGCGGCGGTAATGCGGGCGGCATTGATGGCTCCGCCGTAGCCGGAGCCGATGATAATGAAGTCGTATTGTTTTTTTCGCTTATCCCAGTCTTTTGAGAGCATGAAAATCCTCCTCCAAGCCCCGGGCTGATGGAGCTTGCGACCGATTGTCTGTAGCCGATGTGAAAGTTCTTTCCTGACGCCTTCTTTATGCTGCGACAGGCGATTTCAAGTTACTGCCAAACTCCGGATCATAATGACGATGGATGCTTCCAGATGAAGAATTTATGGGGGCAGAGTTTTCAAGTACTGCTTCTTGTTTCTTGCGCTGATGGCGGCTGGCTAGGTTTACGGCTGAAGTCTCGCCAAAAGCGCGCGGAGTATAGCACGGCTTTTTTTAGCTCAAAGAGGATTTTAGAAGAGGCAGGAACATTCGTGGGAAAAGGAGCGATTTCAACAATCGCCCCTTTTCAGGCAGGTCAAATACCGGACTTTTGTTTGATCGAAACGCCTCCGTTGGTTGTTCTGACTTTGATCGGAGCACCGCCTGATCCCAAATTGGCTGACAATTCTTTTTTGATTTCGCCTTGAACGGTGATCGGAATGTCATATTTCATTCCGCCATTGACTGTTCCGGCTTCCAAATGCGCTGAATAGTTTTCCGGCACTTGCAGATTCACGCCGCCATTTGTGGTGAGGACGTCCATCCCTTCGCCATCCCAGCGATTGCCTGCCAGCACAACCGTCAAACCACCGTTTTTGGTGTTGCCACGCACGTTGCCGGCCAGATTTTTCAACGTTGCGCCGCCATTGGTTGTCGAGAATTCGATTTGTCCGCGAACACTTGAAATGCTGATCCCTCCGTTGTTGGCTTTCAGCGACAAGTTGGAATTGTGAGGCACAAAGACTTCGTAACTGACCGACCATGATTGTTCGTTGTCGCTTGTCGGACCTTCGGCATAAACGTTTGATCCGGCGGTTTCGATGCGAACCTGATTGCCGATGGATTCGGCTTCGAATTTGTTCTCAGCCCAGCTTTGAATTTTGGCGCGAACCAACACTTCGCGACGCTCCCACCCTTTGACCGAAACGCCGCCATTCTTTTTGCCATCTACCATTAGCGAGCCAGTAGCGGCAATCATCTGTTCCTTCATCAGGCAATGACCAACGCGGTTGCCATTGTTCCAACTATCGTTGCAAGCAAGCGATGACTGCAGCTTTTCCTGGGCCAAAGTTACGACACCCAGCGCGCAAACCGCCATCAAAGCAAACACACCATTGATCCAAAGTTTTTTACTCATAGCTCTCTCCTAGTTTGGGTAGTGAATTGATCGGATTCGTTTGACGCGGGTGAGTGGCTTCTTCGGCAAAAAGGTTTCAGTCAAAACAAAGTTTGTTGCCTTGTTCGGAAATGAAACCCTGTAAACCGGATCGTGTAGTTTGTTGGAACGCCCATTCGATTTGCGGTGGGATCTGAATTAAAAATTAGAATCTGACCTCTTTTAATCGATCAAATAAAACGACTTACAGGATTTTCTTAAATAAGAGCTCCACGGCATTAAGCTTGCAATTCTATTTACTCTCTCACTTCCCCCAAATTGTTATTTCGAACATGGAGGAACACAACGATGACATTAAAACAACGAATAATTGCGATCAGCGCAGCGTGCGCCTTGTTGCTTTCGGGATTCGCATTTGGACGAGTTTTTGATTCCCCGCAATCAACTTCTGCGGAAGAGAACAAATCGGCTCTGACACAAGGTCAGACACAACAAGCGGCCAGCGAAAATGAAAATTTCTATTTGAAAGATTTCAAAACTGGTTACGATGAAGGTTTCCAGTCTGGGCTGAACGGGCAAACGGCGAACATCGCCGCGACCGACCGCGAAGGCTATAACGAGGGCTTCAAGAAAGGATACGCGGACGCTTATCAAAATAAACAGACAGTCACTCAAGCGCCGGTGGCTTATCGCAGCGGACAACAGGTCGTATATAAATCAGGGAGCTATCCCGCTAAAAAACGTAGCTCCAAACTGAAAACTGTGTTGACGATTGCGGCTCCGGCAGCGATTGGCGCGGGCATTGGCGCAGCGGCTGGCGGTAAAAAAGGCGCGGGTGTGGGAGCCTTGGTTGGCGGTGGCGGTGGCGCACTGTATCACCTGCTCAAAAACCGTGATCGTTAAAGTGCGACTGGAATTGTGTGTCAGGAAAAAGGCTACTCGGAGCGAGTGGCCTTTTTCAATTTGCCTAAACCGCAATTGCGGGACGAGTCTTTCCGAATTGTGTGACTTGTTCAAACGCATGGGCCAATTGCAACACTGCGAAATCCTGTTGATGCCGACCGACAATCTGTAATCCTACTGGCAAACCTTCCTTCGTAAACCCGCACGGAACTGAAATCGCAGGCAGTCCTGTCAACGTAATGGCGTAACAACTCGCCATCCAGTCAATATAGGTTTCCATCTTTACGCCGTTGATTTCCCTGACCCAATCCGTTTCGATCGGAAACGGCACAACTTGCGTTACAGGCAACACCAGAAATTCGTAGCGCTCCAGAAAAGTATGCACACGACTATGGAGTTGTGTGCGTTTTGCTTCAGCGCGCGAAACGTCTAAGCCAGTCAGCTTCAATCCTTTTTCGGTGTTCCAAATGACTGTATCTTTCATCAATGCGCGGTGTCGTTTCAGGTCTTCACTTCTGGACTGCGCCATTGACCAGGCGCGCAACGTCTGAAAAATTTCGTCGGCATCTCGAAAATCCGGTTCTCCGTCTTCGACCTGACAGCCAAGCGACCTGAAAACCGGGAGCGCTTTATCGCAAACTTGATTGATCACCGATTGAAAAGGATACCGTCCCAAATTGCGGCTCCAGGCTATGCGAACATTTTTGAAATCGCGTCCGAGCGGTCGCGTGAAAATCCAGCCTGGATCATTCAGCGAAATCGGCACGCGTGCATCGGGACCAGCTTGTGCTGAAAGCAATAACGCCACGTCTGTGACAGACCTTCCCATTGGCCCCAACACCGCCAAATTATTCCATAGGTTGTCAGACGGGTAGATCGGCACGCGCCCTGGCGAAGTGCGAAAGCCTACCACATTGCAAAATGCCGCCGGATTGCGAAGCGAACCGCCAAGATCGCTGCCATCAGCCAATGGCAACATTCCGCAAGCCAATGCCGCTGCCGCTCCACCGCTGCTGCCGCCAGGGGTTTTGGCCAGGTCGTAAGGATTGTGCGTCGCGCCAAAGACTGGATTAAAAGTGTGCGAGCCAGCGCCAAATTCGGGCGTGTTCGTTTTGCCAATAATGATCGCGCCGGCCGCCTTCATCCGTTGCACCATCAAGGCGTCTTCTGTTGGCACGAAGTCCTTGTAAATCGGCGAACCTTGCGTTGTGCGAATGCCTGCGGTGTTGACCAAATCCTTGACGGCAACCGGTAATCCGTGCAGCGAACCAAGTGCGTTGCCTTTCGCCAAACGCTCATCGGCGTCTTTGGCAGCGCGCATCGCAGCATCTTCGCCAATGAATGTGCAGATTGCATTGACCTTTGGATTGACGCGATTGATTTGCGCCACAAATGCAGCCATCACCTCTGTCGCGGAAATTTCCTTTTGCCGAATCATGCGGGCGAGTTCAACAGCGTCTTTGAAGCAAAGCCCCGTTTGTTGCGCTTGATTGGTTTCTGCAGGTTGTTTCATGGCTCTCCTTGCCGAAAAGTGACTGCCGCTTTTTGTCCTTGGCATTGTGCTGGCAGGCTGAAGAAGGCTCAAGCTGATTGCGAATGTTCCGCCAATAAAAAAGCGGCCACAACTTTAAGTTCAGTTGTGGCCGCTTTTTGTCTTGCTTGAACGCCGTTACTTCTTAACGAATTTCAGTGAAGCTGAATTGATGCAATATCGCAAGCCCGTCGGTTTGGGCCCGTCTTCGAAAACGTGGCCGAGATGCGAATCGCAGCGGCTGCACAGAACTTCAACGCGCTGCATTCCATAGCTGTTATCTTCGTGTGTCGCGACATTGGTTTTGTTAATCGGCTCCCAATAACTGGGCCAGCCAGTGCCGGATTCAAACTTGGTTTTTGAGCTAAACAATTCCTGGCCACAAGCGACGCAAACATAGGTGCCGTCTTGGTGGTTGTCCCAGTACTCGCCAGTAAAGGCGCGCTCAGTCCCTTTTTGGCGCGCCACGTAAAACTGTATCGGCGTTAATTCCTTTTTCCACTCTTCTTCACTCTTCACAATCTTTTCCCCTGCTTTCTTCTCTTGCTTGTTTTGTTCTGTTTTCTGTTTTGATTTATCAGCCTGTTTCGGAGCTTGCGCGGAATAAGCCCACACAAAAGCCAAACACATTCCCAAGGCAATAATGATTTTCAGCATAATGCACCTCGTCAGATGATGTAGGACGGTTCAAAGTTTTGCCGAATGCTCGCCCGACAATTTAACGCTGAATATGAGGCATTTATTCCCCTTGAGCCGGAACTGGAAACAATAAGCGGCAGAAATTTACTGATTCGCAAACTTCTGCCGCTGCTGTTATCAGGCTTTTTTGTTATCAGCTTTTTTGTCTTCGGGTTTCTTTTCTTCGGTTTTGGGTTCTTCCCATTTATTGAGGACGATTTTGCCGTTTTCGATGATCAAAGCTAGGGGAATAATCTTGCTTTCTGATTTGGTCATCTGTTCGTCAGTAAGCTGATACAAAAAATACTGTACGAACGTATTCGGATCATTGCGATCAATATCCGGCGTTCCGTCAGTTTGCACGACTTTCAGATCTTTGAACTTGCCGAGCAAACTGTCTTTCAACGTTATGTTTTCGGTAGTCAGCTTTTGGCGAGCGGTGGTTGAAAGCATCGCTTCGGCTTCAGTCCATTTACCTTCCCGCACAAATCCATTAAAGGTCGAATAAGCCGTGCCAACCTGTTTTAAGTCTTGAAGCGAAACCGGCGGCGGCGGCGGCAAAGGAGCTGGACGCGAATTTGCCCAACGGTAAACGCCCC
>CAZXHW010000587.1:0-5521 GCA_964639915.1 uncultured Heliomicrobium sp. | reverse complement strand
GTGGAAGATTTAGAGCAAGCGATTCCGCTGTTACGGGGCGGGACATTCATTATTCGGGAAGCAGAAACGGCAATCATGCAGCAGCAGGCACAAGTGGTCATTCACAAAGCCTTGCTCAGTTTGAAATCGGATTTACGGATGGTTGTTATCCTGCGCAACCTGGAAGGGTTGAGTTATGAGGAAATTGCCGAACGGATGAATTGTTCGGTGGGCACGGTCGGAACGCGACTGCATCGCGCTCACAAGCTGTTGGCACAGAAGCTGGAAAAACTGCGAGGTGAGTATTGAAGATGCGCTTACCGAAGCTAACAGATTTGGTTTTGGCTTGGCGCTGTCGGCGTTACCGGAAACTGATTTGGCGTTACGTGGACGGTGTGTTGGGTATGGAGCAGCGTATCTTGCTCAATGGGCATTTTCCTGCGTGCCCGCGCTGCCAGGCAGAGTTTGAAGAGTTACGCTTTGCTCGCCAACAGATTTCAATGCTGCAATTGCCCAGTGATCTGCCAATCGAATTTCCGCAGTGGTCAAAAGAAAAGGCGGTTTCCTCGGCGCCTCCCATCCAGGAGAATTTTTCACGGCCTCGCTGGGCAGTGACGGCAGCAGCGGCATTGGTGCTCCTGACGAGCCTATTCACCTGGTATTTACGCCGACCAACAGCGCAGGGCTGGCAAGTTACTCGACTGGCAGGAGCGCCAACGGTCGGAACGAAAACAATTACCCAGAACGGCGAAATCAAAGTCGGAGAGTGGCTGGAAACGAACGAAGCCTCTCGCGCCTTGATAAGGGTTGGCAACATTGGCCATGCCGAAATCGAACCGGATTCGCGTGTGCAGTTGCTGGCTGCACAAAGTGACAATCACCGGCTTTCGCTCTCCAGGGGACGGATGCACGCTTCCATTGTTGCTCCGCCCCGCCTCTTTTTTATCGAAACGCCTTCGGCGGTGGCAATTGATTATGGTTGCGCTTACACCTTGGAAGTGGACGAATCCGGCGCAAGCACGCTGCAAGTTACGGCGGGCTGGGTCAGCCTTAAGGCCCTGGATCAAAATGCGGGGCGAGAATCGTTGGTGCCAGCCGGAGCAATGTGCAACTCGCTGCCGAAAAAAGGGCCAGGCACACCATTTTTTTCGGATGCTTCCGAAAAATTCCGTCGGGCGCTAGATCGGTTGGATTTTTGGGATGGCAAAAACGAGGCGCTGACCGTTCTTCTAACTGAAGCGCGCAAGCGCGACAGTCTGACACTGTTTCATTTGCTGCCGCGCGTAAAGCTGCCTGAAAGAGCGCGCGTTTACGAACGCTTGTCCGCATTCGTGCCGCCCCCAACCGGCTTGACGCAGGAAAATCTTCTTCAGCCTGAGAACGTAGAGAAGCTCGACGCTTGGCGCGAACAGGTGGAGTTTGTCAGTGTGGGCGGCAATCCCGCCGATTTACCTAAAACCACCGGGGCATTACGTCTGACGGGAATGCTGAATGTGGCGCGCCATTCACACAGCGCGACTCTACTGACGGACGGCCGGGTGCTGGTCGCGGGCGGAGTTGAGCAGGATAAAGGCCCGCTGGACAGTTCGGAAATCTACGATCCGAAAACCGGGCAATTCACCATGGCTGGGCGCTTGACTGTCAAACGTGGCGGGCATACGGCGACACTATTGCGGAATGGGCGTGTGTTGCTGGTAGGCGGGGGAAATTGGCGCGGATTGGCAAGCGCCGAAACCTATGACCCGGCGACGGACGCATTTAGAGCAGTAGGAAGTATGTCCGTGCCGCGTATCGGGCATCGAGCGACGCTCTTGCCTGACGGCAAAGTGCTGATCACAGGCGGGCAGCAAAAAGACCAGAATAAACTGGCCAGCGCCGAGCTTTACGATCCAGCGACAGAATCTTTCGCTTCAGTCGGTTCGATGCAAACACCGCGCACGGATCACACGGCAACCTTGCTCAACAATGGATTGGTCTTGATCGCGGCAGGCGGCAATAGTGCCTCATTTGATGACGGCCCGATTGCCAGTGCCGAGCTTTACGACCCATCGAAGAAGAGTTTTATTCCGACAGGCGCGCTCAACGTCCCACGTTATAAGCATGCAGCGGCCTTGCTGCCTGATGGGCGCGTCATCGTGCTCGGCGGGACAAGTTTCCGGCTTTGGGAAGACCGAAAGGCGAGCGCCGAAATCTATGATCCTGCGACGGGGCAATTCACGCCGACCGGCAGCTTGAATACAGCACGCTACAAAATTCGTGACGCTGTGCTGTTGCTGCCCAACGGCAAGATTCTTGTGGCGGGAGGTGGCGCGCGACCGGAGATTTTTGATCCAGCCACCGGCATTTTCAGCGCAGTGAGCGGCGGCGTTGGGGCCGCCCGCCAATACGCAACCGCGACACTCTTGCCCAATGGAGAAGTACTAATTCTGGGAGGCTATCTCTATGGTCTGCCAAACCTGACTGCAGACCTGAGTGCCTGGCTCTATCGGCCATGAGGATTACGAAACAGAATCGGGAGAAACACGACATGATAAATCGAAAGACTATCTACTTCGCACTGGCGATCAGTTTACTGCTCTCTACGACGACCATGCTGGCACAGCAGGCCGCGCCGCCGCCACAACGCTCGCAGCTTGATGTGACCATCTGGGGCGTTGTGTACGACATCCCTGCGACCAAGCACGTAAAAGTGCGAACTGATGTCCCGTATTTGAGCGACGCGCGTGGCACATTGGCCGTGGACATCTACACGCCGCCGGATATGAAGCCGGGCGAGAAACGCCCAGCCGTCCTGTTCATCAACGCCATAGGAGACCGTTCGCCTGACAAAGTGAAGAACTGGGAAATCTACAAGTCCTGGCCTCGCCTGGTCGCGGCCCATGGCCTGATTGGCGTTTCGATGGATGCGGACGGCACACGCATTCAGGATTGTTTGCGTGGCGTTTTCGATTACCTAACCAACAAAGGCGCTGAGCACGGGATTGACGGAACGCGGCTCGGCCTTTACGCCGCGTCCGCGAACGTCACTGGCACAGCGCAGTATCTGGTCAGCGAAAATGCTTCAAAAAGCATTCGCGCCGCCGCACTTTATTACGGTCGCGTTCCCGAAGGGCAACTACGAACCGATCTGCCGGTGTTATTCATTGTAGCGGCAGGCGACGCGCCGGGTATGGGGCCTTCACTGCCCGCCCTTTGGCAACGTGTCGTCGAGACAAAGGCTCCGTGGACACTCCTGTTCGCAAGCAGCCTACCCCACGCTTTTGACGCGGCGTCTGACAATGACTCCGCACGGAGGGTCATTCAGCAGACGCTGGCTTTCTGGAAATCACAGCTAGAGCCTGTTCCCGCGCCGCCCTGGCAACCGTCAAAAGCGCGCGAGATCGTTGCCGCCAGTTACGACAATAATCCGCAGCGGACCGCCGACCTCCTGGCTGAGTGGATCAGAGGGAACCCGAACGACAAGACAGCGCATATCCAATATGGCCGGACGCTCATCGGGCTTCGACGTTTTGAAGAAGCCGAAGCCGCTTATCAGAAAGCGCAGGCGCTTGGTGCAAACGAGCCAGGCTTCTTTTTCAGCTACGGACAATTGAAATACAACCAGCGGCAGTATGAGCAGGCGATTTCATATTTGACACGTGCGATCGAAGGCGGAGCGCGTCACAGCCAGGCATACGGCCAACTTGCGGCTTCTCAACTTCACGCCGGGCGCAACGAAGAAGCCATAAAGAACTACGAAAAAGCATTTGAAGCTGGCATTCCAGCAGGCGCAAATACACGCGGCGTGGCCTATTTCAACATGGCTTGCGGTTACGCAAAGCTTGGACAGAAAGAGAAGGCATTGACCGCACTCTCAAACGCAGCGACGGAAGGCTTCACCGACCGCAACGCCTACGAAACAGATGATGACCTTAAGCCCTTGCGCGCCGAAACACGTTTTCAGGAACTGCTCGCACGGCTACCGAAGCCCTAACGACTTCGCTTCAAGCCGCGCTGGCCCAACCGGAAAATGCTGGCGCGGAAACTTCCACCAACCATTGCAGCGCAATAGCTGCCTATAAGGAAAGGTAATAATGAAACTGCTTACTTTGTTGATGCTGCTTTCACTATCGGTGATTGTCTGCGCGCAAGCGCCAACGGTTGCGGAAAAGAATGCGCCGTCAAAAACCACAATCACAAATAAAGAAGAAAAGGGCGAGCGGCTAATTGTTTCCGGCTTCGTGTTTGGAGCCGACGGCAAAACGCCGCTGGCAGGCGCGTCTGTTTATGTTTATCACACTGACGCCACGGGCAGATATACGCTTGGAGCCACTGACGACAACCGCAATCCGCGCCTGCGCGGTTATATGCGCACGGATGCGCAGGGACGCTATGAATACAGCACAATCAAACCCGCGCCATATCCTGGCGACGGTCCGCCTGCCCATATTCACTACCACGTTAATGCGCCTGGGTATCAGGAACGCGTCTTCGAAATCGTGTTTGAAGGCGATCCAAAGATCAATGCCGACATCCGCAGCAGAGCCGCGAAAGAAGGCAGCGCATTTTCCATTCGTCCGCTGACGCGTAACGCACAAAATGCCTGGACCTGCACGCAGGACATCAAAATGCAGAAGTAACACTTGAGCAACGGAACAAAGCGATGTCTAAAAAAATACTTTCTACTGTAAGCGTACTTGCTCTTTCATTCACACTTACACTGGCCGACAACTGGCCGCAGTGGCGCGGTCCGTTGCTCAATGGCGTGAGCAACGAGAAAAATTTGCCATCGCATTGGAGCAAGTCGGAGAACATCTCCTGGAAATTGACTTTGCCCGGTCTCAGTGCAGCAACGCCTGTGATCTGGGAAGATCGTGTGTTCCTCAATGTCACTGAAGGAGAACAACTCTATTTGTGGTGCGTGGACAGGCAACATGGCAGCTTGCTTTGGAAAAAGCCGCTGGACGGCAAAAACATCAAGCTCAACAACCACAACCCGACGTCGCCTTCGCCTGTGACAGATGGCAAACATGTTTATGTCATCAATGCCTATGGCCGTCTTTATGGGTTTGATTTTGCCGGAAATGAAATCTGGAAACGGGAGTTTTGGAAGGATTATGGAAGGTTTGGTCTGCGCTTCGGGCATGCGTCTTCGCCGCTCCTGTTTGAAGACTCGCTGTACATTCAGATGCTACAAGTCACCCAGAAAAACGATCCGTCCTATCTACTGCGAATTGACAAAAAAACTGGGAAGACCGTCTGGAAAGCGGATTTTCCGGTGGCTTTACCGTTCAAGCCAGCAGAAGCCTACAACACGCCAACCGTTTTCAAACGGGGCAACAGCGTCGAGTTGATCGTAAACGGCAGCGACCAGGTGACGGCCCATGACATAAACAATGGACGGGAATTATGGCGCGCCGCGGGACTTAGTGCCGAAAAGGAACCCTCCCTGATTGCCTCTTCCCCCATCGTCGCCGATGGCGTGATTTATGCTCCGGCGGCGGATCGCCCCTTGCTGGCTTTACGCTCTGGCGGGCTTGGCAATATTGGCGAATCTCATCGT
>CAZXHW010000586.1:0-5523 GCA_964639915.1 uncultured Heliomicrobium sp. | reverse complement strand
TCAGTGGGGTTTGGAGCGTAACGTCCAGTCCTGGAACAAGCAGCGAGTTTCTCGTGAACAGTTCCGGCGCATTGATCGGCAAAAGGCGGGAGCATTCGATTTTTGCTTATGGTGCGGCCTGCGACGGTTCAACAAATGACCAGTCCGCTGTGCAAGCAATGTTCAACGCCATGGCGACTGGTGACCGGGCGACGTTTGAAGGTTGCAAGAATATCGTAATCAATACGACGGGCGTTACGATTGGGAACGGCTCAGGAACCTATAACAGTGCGACGGGCGCGACGGCTTCGACCGTAAATGACATTGAGATTGATGGTGCTGGTGTTACGGTTACAACCAATCTCACCTCTGGTGCGCTCTTTACGGTCAACGGTCCTATATCGAGACTCCACTTTCACAATTTCAGCATAAATATGGGGGCGAATGCGGGACTCCCATTAGACTTGAATCATCCTCGGCTAAGCACTTATGAAAACCTGTATGTGTCCAACAATGCAACCTGGGGATTACGTCTTCGCGCTTACCAATCCTGGGCAAGTGAGGATGGTGCGAACGGAAACACGTTCCAAGGAATCTGGATTGTTTCTGCTCAGACAGGAGCAAAGGGAATTACAATTGGTGACAATAACACCTGTAATGCCTGCTCGACTCACTTAGACCCGGCGCAAAACCATTTCAACAATATCCGTGCGCGATTTAACACAGGGGCATCAACCTATGTGAGTGGTTCGGTCGGCATGGAGCTGAATTTTACCGACGCCAGTATTTGCACGGACTGCATCTTCGCAGCGGCGACGGCTCTCTCCGTGGTTGTTCCTTCCGGCACGGTCGGTGCCTCTTATCCTGCGGGGTTCCAGTTTAATAATACTAGCCTACAAGGAACGGCTTCTTTTGCAGTAACGGGAACTTGGACGGCCGTTGAGAAGTTCGGTTTTTATAACTATCTCGTTGGTGACGGTCAAACAATCCCAGTCAGCAGCAACACCTTTGGAATCACGTCGAAGGGTGTCCAGTGGGGAATGGGAGCGAACGCGGGGTACATCTCGGGTTTGCAGCTTGAGTACGTCAACACGACTTCCGTAAAGATCAAATCCGGTAGCGCGCAGATCCAGTCAACCGGAGAAATCGTCACTCTGGCATCAGATTCGACAATCTCCCCGTCATTGTCGGCCTCGACGATGTATTACTGTTATCTCTACTTGAGTTCGGGAACGCCGACGGTGGAGTGCGTAACAACCTCGCCATCAAGCCCATGGTTTGGGACCGCGCGCAGTTCATCTAGCTCGACAGGAAAACGTTACGTCGGTTCAATCCTCACTAACGCAAGTTCCCAAATCTACACCTTCTACCATGACCCAGGTTCCAACTGGATTCAGTACCTTGATGATACGACAGCCTCGCCTTTCCGTGTTGTTCCCGGTTTGCAGAACACTACGGAACAAACCGTTACTATCACTACTGCGCCCGTGACCGCGCGCCGCGTACAGATGCGTGCGATCAACACCAGCGCCGTCGGCGGGGCATCTGTCACGCTTCGCAACAGCTCTGGCGGGCCGACTCTGGGTATCGTTAGCACCAGTAGTAACAACTATTTCAATTTCATTCTTTCAAGCAGTCAGCAATTTTTCTGGCTGTATGGCGTAGCCCCAGCACCTGGCGCTCTATTCGTGGATGTGAACGGTTACGCCTTTGAGCGATAGTTAACCAATCAACAAACAGGAAGGATATTTATGAATCGAATCATTTTCGCAATCACATTTGTTTTTGTTCTTAGTTTTACTGCATTTGCGCAGCAACTGCCCGCAGTGAAAAACAGCCCGATACCGACACCCAATAGCGACAAGGAAAAAGTGGATCCGCTTGTGCCAACGGCGGAAGAGTCGGCGCTAATGCAGCCCGTCGTTGCGGAGTTCCGGGACGCGCAAAAAAGGCTGGGCGAGGCGGAAGTCGAACTACTCAAAACTGCGACAGAGAAAGACGCGCAAGTCGAGAAACTGAAAATTGAAATCGCCGCCAAGGACGCGCGAATTGCCCTAATTCGATTGAGCAATTCACGAGCGCAGTTTGATGAGTGGGTGAAAAAGCTTAGGGAGCGCGCAAAGTGCCCGGATTGTCTCTTCGATGAGCCGACGTGGAAGTTGGTGAAACCGCCAGCGTCGGCAGAACCAAAGAAATAGAGTTTGGCCAGAGCAGCCAAGATCAACACTCCAAATACTATTTGGGAGCGGGTTTCCGCTCCCTTTCTTTTTTGAGGAATCGCAATGCTTGGGTTGGGTTGGTTATCGAATCAGTTAGGGAAATTTGGAAACACGATCCGCGGTGGTGCTGATCAGATGCGGCAAAAGATCGGCGGTTCGCAGTATCGAACGCCTGACTTTAATCCGAATCCACGAATGGAAGCGCCCAGAATGGAGCGGCTGGCCACTTCCACGCAGGCGGGCGACATTCCCACGCAGATTGCGATGCCTGAGCGTTCGGCTTTGCCGATTGCGCCGCGAGTCGCATCGCCTGAAAGCCCAACAAGAAATTTACAGCAGGGCTTAAACAATATGGA
The DNA here is from genome assembly GCA_964639915.1 of uncultured Heliomicrobium sp. Taxonomy (GTDB): domain Bacteria; phylum Acidobacteriota; class Blastocatellia; order RBC074; family RBC074; genus RBC074. The sequence goes on along the minus strand of CAZXHW010000586.1, from coordinate 2,969 downwards.
GGCGGTTTCAGCCAGCGCGCGAGGCGTCCCGATGGCTTCCGCGCAAACCGGTGCGCAAAATTTGCAAATGCCGGTCGTGTATCGCCGGGAAGCCCCTGGAGCACGCGTCGAGGATGTTCCAATTCCTTCTCTGCCGGGTGTCCCTGGTGGACCGCAAGCCTACGATCCAATCGCAAAAGAGCGGTTTGACTATATGTACGGCCGAATGCCCAAAAGGGAAGTGGAGCACACGGCCACCGATGGCTCAACGTACACGGTGAATGAAGCGCGCAAGCCGACACTTGGCGAGCGCTTCAAGTCTTCGCTTGTGCCGGTGTTGGCCGGTGCGGCACGTGGAGCTGCGTCCAACGCGGGAAATCCTTTGCTTGGTGCAGCAGGCGGCGCGGCGGGTGCGTTCGGTCTCAATATGGCCAATCCGAATATGGGGAGCATGCTGTCGTTCAACACGTTCGTCGAGCCGCGATTGCAGGCGGATCAGCAACGCCAGGATCAGCAGTATCGTCGTGGAGTTGATCGGCAAGAAGCGGACCTGGGGCTGGAAGAGCGACGCGCGGGCATTGACTATAAGCGCGCTCAGGTGGATGCGTTGAAAGAGAATTCCGGCTTGAACTCGGCGTACAAGCAGTCGCAAATCACGCTCAATGATGCCCGTGCAAAAGCTTTGGCGACAGGTAAGCCGCAAGTCCGAGATATTGTGGATGAAAATGGACAATCCCGCACATATCAGGTGTACGGCGACGGCTCCATGATCGAGCTGGGTGGCTCAGCCAGAGCGGCGATGAATAAGGAAAACAATCAAACGAAGCAGACGATTGCTGATAATCGAAACACCACGCAGATTACCGTTGCCGACAAGAACGCGACGGCCGCAATGGATCGAACGGTCTACAAGGATCGCGGCCAAACGAATCGCACAGCGATGACGCAGGCCGGTCAGGATCGTCGCGCCAATGGGAACCAGGGCGGCGGAACCGCGTCGAAGCCAAAGCCCACTCCTGCACCTGCCGTCAGTAAGCGTCAGTCGTTTATTGATTTTGTCATGGGGAGAGGGAAAACCCGCGCTGAAGCTGAAGCGTTCGCAAATCAAAAGGGACTGAAGTAATGGACGGACAGGAATCGCAAAAGTCGTTGGGTGATTTGTACGCGGAGTGGGAGCAGGGACCTTCGCCACAGGTGAAGTCGAAACCAGCCGGGAACAAGAAACGCCAGTCATTGGATGAATTGTGGTCGGAGTGGGACGCCTCCCAGCCTTCATCTCTCGATCAGGTTGCAGAAAAGGTTGCAGTGGTTCCCGGTACCGACTCTGCGAAGTGGGCGATTCCTGGCATAAGAACTGCCAAGCCGGCAATACGAACTGGGCCCGAAAGGGACAGTCAAGGGGTCGAGACTGGCGCAGGAATCGTTGCAGTAAAACCAGAAGGGGTTGCACCCAAACTTCGCCCAGTTGACCCGCGCGCGCGTCAAGCTGCCAAAGTTGCACGGGAAATTGAGGACACAAGAAAACAAGCCGTTGAGCTGTTTCAGCGGGCTGATCAGGCACCGGCTGATTACCCGACGGGTTTTGCGCAGTCGAAGGAATTGATACGCGCTCAGGCGGAAGGAAAACTTGCCAGTGCGAATGAGTTGGCGCGGCGTGCGCAAAAACAGTTCGGCGATCATCTTGAAATAGGCTTTGGGAAAGACGCTGACCCAAATAGCAAACGCGAGTGGGCTTATGCAAAGCCGAAAACGGTAAAGGGGCACGAGGAGGACGACGCGCTTGCCATTGAGGCGGGAACTTATCGGCGCTTTGTTGATCCGAACGGATTGAATCGGGCGCTAACGGTGTCCCCAGAGGCGAAGGAGCGCTTTGAGCGACAGCGCCGCATTGAGAGTCTTCGTGGCACGTCATCGCTTGATCCAGTTACGCGGATGGGTACTCGTGTGGCGGGGTTTGCTCGTGGTGCGACACCGGACGAAATGAATGAGGCAGTCCCGCCGATTGGTCCAGAAGTGACCTTTAACCGGGTTCTTCAGTCCGGGGCAAAAGGTGTGGGCGAGCTGGTTCGCGGTGGCGCTGCAGCGTTGCCCTATGCGATGCCGGGCGTTGATGCGATCTCAAGGCTTACGACTGGGCGACCGCTTCGTAATTGGACGGAGGAGGTTGGGCGGGCAGAAGAGGGCATCATTAATCGCGGTGCGGAAACGGTACTGCCGGAAGATCCGTCAGATCAGAGTTTTTTGGCAAAGCTGGAACGCGGCGCTGGTTCGCTGATTCCTTCAGTGGGCGGAGCGATGTTGACTGGTGGCGGTTCGGCCGCCGCTGGGGCATTGGGCGCGCTAACCAATCTTGGCCAGGTTGCTGGTGAGCGGGACGCGAGCGGGGTTCCAGCTTCAGAAACGCGTCGCGTTCTGGGTGATGCTTTCGCGGTCGCCACTGGAATGACCGAAGCGCTGGGAATGGGCAGGCTTTTGGATCGTATTGGGCTGAGAACTGCACTTATTAAGCGCGTCGGCCAGGCACTGGAGGAGGGTGGTCAGGAATATGCGCAGGGCTACCTAAACGATATCAACGCCAAACTCGTTGCTGCCTACGATCCGCAGCGTCAGCTTGATGACCCATTGGCCACGAAGCGACTGGAAGAAGCTGTCATTGGTGCAATTCTGGGCAGCGCGGGGGAGGTCGCAGACGTCGCCGCCGATGGAGTTAATCGAAAGGTGCAGCAGGGCGCCCAGCAGCGACTCCTTGAACAAAACAGAAAGATTATTGACTCGCGCTCAGCAGCGAACGAGGCGGCACTTGTACAGTCCTCTCCGGGTCCTTACGTTCGGCCAACAATGCTGGGGCCAACACAGATCGTTCCAGCGCCAAGTTCTTCCAGGATTCCTGCTGAGATTCCAGACCGTACGAGCGTCTCGCCCGTAGATATGCAAGCAGAGGCTGCACAGCAAGCTGCCGGAATCGCAGATCGGTCCATCGATCCCCCTCA
>CAZXHW010000585.1:0-5549 GCA_964639915.1 uncultured Heliomicrobium sp. | reverse complement strand
GCCGTTCAATTGCAACGTGATTCCGAGAAATGTTGTCGCCTTCCAGAATAACCTGATTATCTGTCCTTCGCCCTATTGTGATGCGATCTTCGCCAAACGTTTGCGTGACTCCCTCTTCCAACCCTTTGACCACGATATGAGGTACAAGCGCAATGACTGGAGGCAACCAGTGAGGTGTCGTTTTGCGGCCATCCAGAACGCCAGTGCCAATCGTGGATGTGAGATGAACTAGCAGTATGTTCTGACCAATTCGGAGTTGATCTCCATCTTGTAGTTTAGCTTTTTGCACTCGTTGGCCATTTGCAAATGTGCCATTTCGGCTAAAGTCCTGCACAATGAAGATCGAACCTAATTGCATAATTTCGCAGTGAAGCCTGGAAACCGTATGCCCTTCAAGAACAATGTCACAATCTTCGCCACGCCCAATTGACGTTCGCTGGCCGGATAAAAGCAAACCTGTCCTGCCGGAACACAATCCGCCCACAAAGCTCAAAGAGATCTTGCTGGGCGGTGCGCTCGAAGTGGCCCTTCCTCCAACCATCGAAATCGGCAAGGAAGAATCAAGCGAATAAGTTAGTTCATATTCCAGGCCAATCACTATGAATACAATCTCTCCAGAAGCATTGAAATACACCGACACACGCTGCAAGAATTAGCATTTAATTGCTCATGTTTTTACAGCTCAGGATTGCGTCGAGGCGTCCGCAGATTGGAGTCACAAAAGCATGTTTTTATCAAAAAATGCTTTTACCTAAAACGAGCGATAGATTAGCACGAGGTCATGTCTTTGGCTAGCCAAGCTTTGCCCAAACTAGTGCCTCAATTCTCCTTCCCTATCGCTAAAATGTGTAATTTACAACAGGACAATTCAAGCAGGAGTCGTTGAAATTATTAAACATTTGCCAAGGCTAAAAGCTGGTTGACTCACTGTGGGATCGAAGCTACAATCCGCCCGCGTTGGCAGCGAACCTCAATAGGCTTTTTTGAAGCTCCCTTTTCGCAGCCGCGTCCCTGTCCCTGCAAATAATAGCGATTAAGATCAATTCCAATAATGATCAGCAGTTTTTTGAGTAGGGACCCCTTGTATCTATTTTTGTAGCTATGCGAACTTGAAGCATCCCCGTTGGATTTCTCGCTGGACAACAGGGAAATCACTTTAAATTCCGAGTTCTGATGAATTTTCATTCTATCGGCGATTCATGCCTTAGCCCCGATTAAGCTGTTTTTGAAACAAGCATCTTACCTTCACACTTGTTGCTTGTTTTGAAATAGTTCAATACAAGGGCTGACGCCGCGTCGAGAGGAGAACAGGATGCAAACCTCACATCGCCGTTTTTTACCCTTTTTTTCATTTATTACATTACTTGCCTTTTTGTGCCTGAGCACTGCGAATCAAGCTGTTGCTCAGAATATTCCTGGCCTTCCCGGCAGCGCGCCTAGTGCTGCACAGGGATATGGCATCAGCGAAAACAAACTTGGCAGTGTGCTTTTTTTCAACTATTACACAAGTGACGCGTTGAGCTCACAAGTCAACACACGCTTCAACATCACGAATGTTCATCCTTCGCTGGACATCGTCATTCACGTATTTTTCGTGGATAGCAATACTTGCAGCATTGCAGATGCATTCCTGTGCTTGACCGGAAATCAAACTACCACTTTCCTAGCATCGGACCTTGATCCAAACATAACGGGTTATTTGGTCGCGGTTGCAGTGGACACTCAAGGACGCCCCGTCAGCTTCAATTACCTTGCAGGTGATGAATTGGTTGTGACCTCCACAGGTCATCGTTTTGGACTAGCCGCTATGGCTGCGGCTCGCCGTGATGGCAATTTTGCTTCTCCGATCAATGCGGATGGCACGTCTTCAACAATGTTCTTCGATGGCAATCAGTACGACCAGTTGCCGTACACAATGGTGCTAGACAGCTTCCCAAGCCAGGTTGGCGCTGTTGGCGCTCCCTTGGCAGACACAAGGATTTACGTTTACACCCCTATGCCGGATTTGATTACCGGTAGTGCATTTAACGGCACATTGTTTTTCTTGATGCATGATGACGCTGAGCACACATTTTCAGGTCAACTGCCGCTGAATTGCTTTTTGACTTCTGACAAACAACGAATTACATCAGTTCGCACCTCACCCCCAATCAACACAATAGTTCCCACAGGCCGGACAGGCTGGGCAGCATTTTTTGCTAACGGTTCACAGAATATCGCTTGCGATACCACTGGCTCCAGAATCACACTCAGCAATGTTCCTTTGATGGGCGCAACGACAACGAAAGTCGGTACGTATACGGGCGGGCATAACCTGCGCTATGCGACAACTTTCAATGCGCCGGGATATTCAATTTCGATTCCGGTCATTCCACCCAGTTGCGGCTCCAGCGTCGAATATCCGACGAATGGAGGCAACTTGTGTGGACCCAAATAAAGTTACAACGCGGGAGGCGACCTCACACAAACCTCACACACGTGCCACCGCTTAACCAGTCATTGATGTCAATGACTGGTTAGTTGCAGAGCGCAATCATCAATGATGATTGCGCTCGATCTTTTTCTGCCGCCTATACAAACAAATCAGCAAAATTTCTGAAACCTGAGCCTTCCCTGAGCGTGAAATGTGCGGAGTTCTTTTTTTTCGAGGCTAAGTGTGTAATGTTGACAGTTGATAAAAGCCTTAAACGTTCTGACTGGATCGAAAGTAGTAGCGTTACAGATGGAGCAAGAATGATTTAGGTCGTTCGTTCGGGCTGCGGAATTGATAAAGCAACCTGACACCTCTATCAGATTTGATTGCCCTTGCAGATAGCCTCAGTTACCAGTTTATCGGCTTCACCCTCATATAAATTGCAGATTACTGGGACAATTATTAGGCGGGTACACACGACTCCACTCACACGAGCGAACTCAATTTCAACGAGAGCAGCACAAAATGGCAGAATTTATTTGCAGACTGGGAACACCGGCAGGTGAAATTGTGACGCGCACGGTTGAAGGACTGTCCGAGCAGGAATTGCGTCAGCGGTTGATTCAAGAGGGCTACAGAATCTTTTCCGTGGAAACCTCAGACTTGTTTGGCGGGCGTCGAAACTCCGGCCAGCGATTCGTTAAGATCAAGCTGGATGATTTTTTGCTTTTCAACCAGCAGTTAGCCGCACTGATTCATGCCGGCTTGCCTGTACTCCAATCCATTCAAATGCTTCGGCAAAGATCGCCAAACGCCAAGCTGCGCGCAGTTCTGGCCGATGTGGAGTCGAGGATTAAATCCGGGAGCGCGCTTTCCGAAGCTTTTGGCGCGCAAGGCGACACCTTCCCAAAGATTTACACAGCATCAATTCTTGCAGGGGAACGTTCCGGAAATCTGGACGAAGTGCTTCGCCGCTATGTTGAATACACGAAAGCCATTGCCCAACTTAGGCGCAAGATCCGCAGCGCGTTGACCTACCCAGTTTTGCTGCTTTGCGCGGCTGTCGTGCTAATTGCAGTTCTAACCACTTTCGTTATTCCACAATTTTCATCCCTTTATGAAAACATGGGATCGGAACTGCCGCTCATCACTCGCGTAGTTGTAGGCTTGTCATCAGAAATCCGAGGAAATTTGTATTGGGTAGCTCCTGCGTTAGTCGGTTTGATCGCGGCAATCTATTCGTGGCGAAAGACTGAAAATGGCAGGCGCACAATAGATAGTGGGCTATTAAGAGTTCCAATCATCGGAGAGCTTATAAGGCAGATGACGACCGCTCAATTTTCCCGCAGCATGGCAACGTTGTTGGCTGGCGGCATCACTGTTGTGGAGTCTTTCCAAATTGCGATGAATTCTGTCGCCAACCGTGAGCTTCTTAGAAAAACCGAGCCTGCTCTCCCCAAAGTCCGCGAAGGCAAGCCCTTTACTGAAAGCCTGTCTGAGTCAGGCTGGGTTCCGGAGCTTGCAACAGACATGATTGGCGTCGGCGAGCGTTCAGGTTCATTGCGCGAGATGTTGGATGAGGTTTCAGGCTTTTACGATGCGGAAACCGAGGTCAAGCTTGGTCAGTTAACCAGCTTGATTGAACCGGCAATTCTGTTTGTTATGGCAGGAGTCGTTATCACGATTCTTCTCGCCATTTATCTGCCACTGCTGCAAATGGTCAGTAAAGCTGGCGCGTAAAATTTCATAAGGTTGGGGCCCAAATGTCTACACCAGCAGAACAAATCAATCAGCAAGCAGAGCGCGAAACGGCGGAACGGCTGGCATCACGCTATCGCCTTAATTTTATTCAGCTTGAAAGTTACCCTGTGGATTACAACCTGGTGCAATCGCTTCCGGTTGACCTGATGCTGCGGAACAAATTCGTCCCGCTTCGCCGTGAAAACGGCCACATGGTTATTGCCATGGCTGACCCTTCGGACTTGATGCTGCTGGACGAATTAAAAGCTCAGATGCGCACTCACTTGAAAGTGGAAGTCGCGACGGCCAGCGCCATCGAAGGAGTCTTGAAAAAAGGCGACGCTTCGCAGCGCGTTCTGCAAGAAGCCACGGAAGGATTCCGGGTTTCCATAGTAAGAGAAACCGATCAGGGCGAAGAAGTTTTAGATTTGGATCGTCTTTCCGGCGATGCTGAGATGTCGCCTATCATCAAACTGGTTGATACCATTGTCTTTACGGCTTTGGAGAAGCGTGCATCCGACATCCATATGGAAACGCGCGACAACGACATGGTCGTTCGTTACCGTATTGACGGCGCGCTTTACGAAGCAGGCGATCCGATTGATATTCGCCACCACCAAACGATCATTTCGCGTATCAAGGTTATGTCCGAACTGGATATTGCCGAGCGGCGTGTTCCGCAAGACGGACGTTTCCGGATGCGCATAAAGGGACGAAAAGTTGATTTCCGCGTTTCGATCATTCCGACAGTACATGGAGAGGACGCGGTTATTCGTATCCTTGATAAAGAGCAGATCAATGAATCTTTCAAGGATTTGCGATTAGAAGTTGTCGGTTTTGACCCAACACTTTTGGCAAAATTTCGCCGCTTCATTCTGGAACCCTATGGAATGGTGCTGGTTACGGGACCTACTGGTTCAGGTAAAACCACCACGCTTTACGCCGCGCTGAACGAAATCCGTAACGATGAAGACAAGATCATCACAATTGAAGATCCGGTCGAATATCAGCTTCGCGGCGTTGCGCAGATCGCCGTCAACGAAAAGAAAGGGCTGACGTTTGCGCGCGGCTTGCGTTCGATTCTGCGTCAAGACCCGGACATCGTCATGATCGGCGAAATCCGCGATACCGAGACGGCGGAAATCGCCATCGAAGCCGCGCTCACCGGCCACCAGGTGTTGTCCACGATGCACTGCAATGACGCCCCTGGCGCCATCGCGCGTCTGGATGACATGGGCATTGCGCCGTTCCTGATTTCCTCGTCCGTGATCCTCTCCTGCGCACAGCGCTTGATGCGCCGCATCTGCTCGCATTGCAAGGAACCGGTGACCTACCCGGGCAAGATGTATCAGGATCTGAACATTGACCCGAGCATCTTTTTTTATTACTGTATTTG
>CAZXHW010000584.1:0-5569 GCA_964639915.1 uncultured Heliomicrobium sp. | reverse complement strand
ATTCGCGCTCGCGTTGTTTGCGATGGCGCAGACCAAAGAGCCGCATCAGCCAGCCGCGTAGTTTTCGCATCTCCATTACGACTCCTGTGGTGGTGCGAAAAAGCGCGCCAGAATCGCTGTCGTCGTCTCCCATTTCTCCGTTTCTTGCGCCAGTCGTTTGCGGCCTGCGCGCGTCAGTTTGTAATACTTGGCTTTGCGATTGTTGTCCGACGCGCCCCACTCCGAGGCGATGTAGCCTTCCTGTTCCAGCTTCACCAATGCGGGGTAGATCGTGCCGTAGTTAATCGCCAGTTTGTCCTCGCTGATCTGTTCGATGCGGCGCGCAATGCCGTAGCCGTGCAAAGGCCCCAAGGCTTCCAGCGTTTTGAGCACCATCAGCGCAAGAGTGCCTTGCCAGACATCAGTTTTTTCACTCATGATCTTTGTCTCCTGATTGTCGACTCTTCCTATGGGGAAGGTATAGGGAGAATTGCACAGCTTGTATGGGAAGGCAATAGCAAGTATGGATAATGCAGCATTGCGGCGGAGTTTGAATTTGACAGAAACTCGTCAGTGATTGCTTACTTTGAATCCAACAAATTTTTTGTATAAGCCAATGGGAGAGAATATGTCGGACGTGATGAATCAACCCCTGCTTGAGGTTCTGTTGGATTCCTGGGATCGGAGCAACACAATTCTACTGAACCTGCTTCGCGCCATTCCGGCGGGCGGACTGGAGGCCAGGGCGATGGAGGGCAGCCCATCCGTCTCGGAGATGTTCACGCACCTCCACCATGAGCGGATGATTTCCGTTTTTGAGGAAGCTCCAGAGTTTGCCGGAAACGTGCCAGAGGAAGAATGGCTAGTCGAGCGTGACCCCGATCGCATTGCGCAGATGTTGAACGACAGCGCCAAGAGAGTGCGGGACGCGGTGAAGAGCAGGGTGGAATCAGGTCGGGACTTAGACCTGAACTACGATCATCCGATTTTATTGATACAGCTTTTGATCTTTCAGGAGAGCTATCATCACGGTCAGATCAAGCTGGCTCTTAAAATGGCGGGTCGCCCAGTGACAGATGATGAAGCCGGACCAATCACGTGGGATGTATGGAGGCTCAAAAAGGGAATTGAAACAGAAGAAAAGTAGACAGGATTGACAAGCCGGAATTTAGATCTTGTTAAATCCTCTAAATCCAGTCTCAAAGTTTTTGGGTTTGGATTTAGGTGGTTTGCTCGGTGCTGCCGCAACGTGGAAAGGTGTTGCGGCAGCACAATGTTGGAATCAACGCTTTACCCTTCCGAAGGTTGATCCGTTCCTTCGCAGTTGATCATCCACGGGATGCCGTAGCGATCAACGAGCATGCCAAACCGTGCGGCCCAGAATGTTTTCTCAAGCGGCATCACAACCTTGCCGTCCTTGGCCAGTTCGTTAAAAGCGCGCTCAGCGTCAGCGACGCTCTTGATGTGAAGCGAAAGCGAGATGCCTTTTGGTTCTTCGTATTGACCCGGCGGTGCGTCCGCTCCCATCAGCACTTGATCGCCGATCGTCAGGCTGCCGTGCATGATCTTGTCCGCCCAGCCGGCCGGAGCGTGCTCTGCCATAGGCGTCCCGCCGTAGCGAAACATCTCTCCGGGCTTGCCGCCAAGACACTGTTCATAGAATTTGAAGGCTTCTTCGCAATCTCCCTTAAAGCTTAGATACGGACTCATTTGCATGGTAAATCTCCTTTTTATCTCTTTGGCATGTTTTTGGTCAGGTAGTTAGAAATTTCGTTGCGCTGCTCGCCGGTCAAACGCGGCGCGGTTCGTTCCAGCAAACCGACAAAGGCCTTGATCTCTTCAGCCGTCGCCGGATGGCCGATGTTATCGCCGCCAGGCATCGCCAGCGAATCAGCAAGCTTGCTTCCTTTCTTGTCCAGGAAGAAGTAATACGGCAGGCCGCCGGATTTTCCTCCGCTCATTTCGTTCATCAATTTTTCGGCACCAGGGTTTTCCAGAAGCTTTTTATCAGGGCTTTCCTGAACAGTCAGGCTTAGCAGAACGTAATTGTCCGCTATCAGCTTGCCAAACTCCGGAGAAACCAGGAAGGCGTCCAGCCGCTTGCACCACCCACACCAGGATGCTCCGAAGTGAACCAGAACATTCTTGTTTTCGACTTCTGCGGTTTTGATGGCTGCGGCGAGAAGCTCTTGGGCAGGTGGCGGAATCTTGTTACCGTTTTGAGCAAAAAGCGGAAACGTTCCCAAGGCAATAACCAATGCGAACGTGGTGATGAATCGTTTTGTGCTGAAGTTCATGTCCCATACCTCCTCAGGCTAAGGATCAAGATCAATTATTACTTCGCGATTTTCAACGGCAACTTCACCAACAATGGTTTACCGGGTTTTGCGGCGACGCGGAAAAGCGTTTGCGGCGGCGGATCGTCAGAAGTCAGACGTTTTTTCTTGTCCGTTCCGGCGACTTGTTCCGACCGGGTATATGTTTGTCCGGCTCCGCCATCCAGTTCCAATTGTTCGACTTGTGTGCCCCACAGCTTTTCCCATTTTTCGACTTCGGCTTGGGGAAGTTTGATGGGCTGATAATTGCCTTCGTCGTCGCGCGTCGCTTTTGGCAATCCGGTCAAAGGAGTGGGTGTTACCAGCACGGTCAGCATTTCCGCGGTCTGGCGTTTGGGATTCTCTTGTTTCAGCGGATTGACTTCAAAGAAGGGCTCGTCCCCACCGTTGGGAATTTCAATCACTCGGCCAGCCGCGACCTTGTTGTCGTCCTGCATAGCGTTCAACGGATAAACCAGATACGGGGCGCTAACCGAACCGTCTTCGTATTGTTCGCGGTCAATCACGTAAATAAAACCTGAGCGGGGAACTTCAATACTCAGCCGCAGCATTTGGCCCTTGGTAAACGCCGTCGAAGCTTCAACACGTTCTGCGGCAAAGTCAGACTTCTTGCCTTTGCGCGTCACCAAAATACGAGCGATGTCCTCTTTGGGCTTTGCGCTGGCCACATCTTCATACGGCTTCAATCGCCAAACCGTAATACCGACAACTGAATTGCGCTCAGCGGCGGTTGTGATTGCGCCTTTTTCCAGCGCGGGTGAAGTTCGCTTGTATGCCGGGCGCGTGGCGGGTTTGGTTGATTTAGCTGCTGGCGCAGCCGGGCGATAGTTCGGCGGCCAAAAGCGGCGTTCTGTGTCCTGATCCTGAGCCATTGCTGAAGATGCGCTGAGCATGAAAGCCAACGCTGCGGCAATGACAAGCTGATTGAGTTTTGACTGCTTGAGCATGTTGTTTCCTCCGATTGATGACGAACTGGGGCGATTATAACGAGTTAGCGCCGCTTGGCTGTTACCTGGATCACAGCTTGGAAAAGATTATTTCCACTCGCCCTGAAGCCCGAATGCTGCCCAGTAGTAGGGAGCTTGCCACTGCTTTTGTTTCAGCAGTTCCAATTGCGCAGAGCGCAATGCTTCTGCCGGACGCTGCCCTTTGGAAAGCATGGCTTCGTAAAACTGCTTCATCAGGTCGGCGGTCGAACGGTCATTGACGCTCCACAGACTGACAACCACGCGTGGCGCGCCGGCGTACATAAAGCCTCGCGTCAAACCGACAATGCCTTCGCCTCGAACCTCTTTGCCTAAACCGGTTTGGCACGCGCTGAGCACGACCAGTTCCGTTGCGGGCAACTTCAAATTGTAAATTTCCGGTGCCAGCAAATAACCATTTTGCGGTTTACCCTGTTCGTCAACCAGCGACATGACAAAACCAGAAAGCTCCGGATTCAAGCTATTCAAAAAACCGTGGGTTGCAAAATGCAGGATTCGGTATTGGCTTAAGTCGTCGCCAGTTGCAGCGGCTCGATTGGCGGCAAAATCGAAAACAGATTTGCTCGAATCACTTTTGGCTAGCGAAAGGATCGTTTCGGCTTCGCGGCGCGTGTTGGGCAATCGAGGAATGCGAAGCTCCAAATCGGTCGCTCCGGAATCTTTCGCCGTTTTGTAAAGCAAGATACGGCTTGGATCGCTTTCTACTGTTGCGGCGGCTTTGTCCTCTTTCTTTTCCGGTTTTTCAGCCAGGCTGTCCGCAGCTTTGATCGTTACGACTTTGACGCGGTCGTCTTTGGCTTCAAAGACCGGATCGGCAATGACGGCAACTGTTTTGGCAGCTTTCGCTTGATTACCATGTTCGTTGCGCAACACCGTCAGCGTCGTTGCTGACGGTAATGAAATGATTTCGTGGCGGCTGATCAAGCGACTTGTTCCGACTGGCAAAGCTCCGAAAGGAACATACTGCAAAGCTCCATCGGCGACTACAATCAGGCGTTTGTTGCCGAGCAGCGGCGCGGCTGGCGACAAAATGATTCGGCTTAATGCTGCGGCCGCTTTCATGCTTTCGGCGTCTGCTTCAGCAACACGATCCAGTTTTTGCTGGCTGGATTCGCGCGGGACGAATTGATTGCGCGCAGTTGCCGCGTCGTAAAATCGTTTGGCGGCAGCTTCGATGACAGCGCGTTTGGGCAGCGTGAAGCTGCGAATTGAATTTTGACCAATCAACCAAAGGTAGCTGCGCTCTTCGCCAAGGGAGTATTCCAGCAGCAAGGATTGCGGGGTCAGAATCTGTTTTTGGATCTGCTGCAGCGTCAGCGATTGCGGCTGGGTCAGTGCCGCATATCTGGGGCTGCTGCTGCGGATTTCCGCTTGTGTGTTTCGCAAATCGGCATTGAGTTGCTCAATCTCCTTGCCCAATTCTGTAACTTGATCGGCTTTGGCCTTGCTGCCCAGCAAACGAATCTGTTCTGTGGTTTTTTCGTTGATCAATTCCTGCAATTCGCGCTCTCGGTCTACCAGCGTAGACGGCACTCCTTGGCGGATGTCCGCGCTGGATTCAGCCAACAGTTCAATCAGCGACCGGGCGCGTGCTCGTTCACTGACCTGCAAGGCTTCGGCAACCAGATTACTTTTCGGAACCCGCTTGCCCATACGCATCAAGACGTCAATGTAAAGATCGTAATATCGCTGCAATGAAGCGCGATAATCCGCGCGCAGTTCCGGGCTGGACAGCTTGGAGCGCGCAGATTCAACGATTTTGACGGTTTTTTCGATCTGTTCGCGGGCCTGTTTGAGATGGTTGCGGCTGCTTTCAATTCGAGCAATACCAAAACGAATTTTGGCTTCGCGCTGTACATCGCGCACATTGCGCGCAAGTTCGAGCGCTTGGGTATGGGCTTTGATCGCTTCGTCTTTTTCCCCCAACCCTTCATGCGCGAATCCAAGATTGTTCAATACATAGGCTTCATACTGAACATTTCCGGCCTTCCGGATCAGCGGCAAACTTTGATTGAGCGACTCAATTGCTTTTTTCCATTCGTTCGTTGAATTGTAGGCCAACCCCATATTATTCAGGATTGCGGCTTCCAAAGCGGGATTTTTGACTTCGCGGCTAATGGGCAGTGCCATTTCCCATTGACTGATGGCTTGCGGATATTCCTGCGCCGACCAATGCGCCAAGCCTATGTAATTCAAGGTTTGCGCTTCGGTGGTGCGCGCATTCGCTGTTTTGGCAATTTGCAGCGCTTGTTGGTAATGGGTGACCGC
>CAZXHW010000583.1:0-5572 GCA_964639915.1 uncultured Heliomicrobium sp. | reverse complement strand
GGAAGCACGAACGAACCGGTCGCTTTCCAGTAAGTAAGACCCTTTGGCAGTTTCAAAAACGGCACTCCCCTGGGCGTCACTCCCAATTGCAATAATGGGCTCTCCCGAAGTTGCAAAATCCGAATACGAACGAAAACCGCCATTGCGATAAACCGTCACGACGTAATTTTCCGTAAGTGCATAAAGCGTGCCTGCGCGGTCGGCGAACAGCCGGGCAAACCGATTATTGACGATGCTTTTGGTGTTCCCCTTGTCGAAGATGGTAAAGCGCAGGCCGTCAAACCGCGCCAGCCCGTCAAAGGTGCTCAGCCATAGATAACCATCGGGCGTTTGCGCGACGCCCGTCACGGTGTTTTGCGGCAAGCCGTTCGCAGTCGTCCACACGTCAAAGCCGTATTCCTGTGCCAGCGCGGCAGCATTTAGGGCAAGCCAAAGCAGAGCACCCACTAGCGACACGCCCACACGAATTTTTTGCCCGTCACAATGCATTCCCATCCGGGTATTGTCGGTCAGAATCTTGGTCTTGTTGTTTTCTGAATTTGTGGGCAACGAGTATATGCAACCACCCACAGGCTTCAAAATCGGGAATTGCGGTTGGTATTTTTTACCAATGGCACTGGCCAACGTGCATCGTTTGCAGATTGATGAGATTGAGGTGAAAATTTCGTACCCAACTTTTGATCTGTAACGTCAAAAGGGATGAAACATCTTTCGACTCGCCAATTTTTGCTGGATAAATAATGAGGTTCGATTGCGCCATGAGAATTCTGCGGATCCATGATTTCGTGAAAACGCCACGCCCCTGGAAGCTTGCGTTGATAATCCTTTCAGTCCTCTTTGCCGTCGCCATTGTCGGAAACACTCGATCCATTACTCTGGTCGGAAGCGCACAAGAGCCGGGCAAGTCAGCTACTGCCGCAAAAGCGACAATTCAGCAATATTGCGTTCAGTGCCACACCGGAACCTCAGCAAAAGCTGGAGTCAATCTAGCGAATTTGATCGCCCAGCCTTCGGTTGGCGAAACTTTTCAACAATGGGAAAAAGTGGCGGCTGTGCTGGAACAAAAAACCATGCCGCCCAAAGCCATGCCGCAACCCAGCGACGAAGAGCGCGCCCAAGCCGCAAGCTGGATTCGCACGACGCTCAGCGATTACGCCAAAAAGCATGATGGCGATCCTGGCCAAGTCACTGTCCGCCGTTTAACCAGCGGCGAATACGCCTACGCAATCAAAGACCTGACGGGCCTGGATTTGGATTTGGGCATTGATTCTTCCAGCGATTCGGTTGGCGGTGAAGGCTTTACGAATTTCGGCGACGTGCAATTTATGCAGGACGCAAATCTGGAGCGTTACCTGGGTGCCGCAAAACTGCTGGCCGATCACGCTGTTATTGGCTCCGGTCCGCTGGGATTTTATTCCGACCCTGGCAAGACAGGATTTGAAATGTCCGCCGTTGCGCGCTTGAAAGACCTGTATGCCACCTACGGCATTCGCACGGTTTCCGGTGAAGGCGGCAGGCCATTTGGGTTGGAAAAATATGGCAAGGCGCTTTTCGTCGCGTGGCAATACAAACACCGTGCGGCGCTCGGCGAAGCCAATGTGACGTTGAAGGATTTGGCCGCGCGCGAAAACATTCCCGGGCGCTTTGCCGAACACATCTGGAAAGTGATGAATATGCCCTCGCTGGGCTATCCATCGTCTGAAGCCGTTGCCCGCTGGCGCAAACTGCCCGCGCCAACTGGTGCCAACCTGCCAAATGGTGCAGACCTGAAAGCCGCGCGCGCCGGATGCGATGACATTCAAAAGTTCCTTGTCACCTGGCCGAGCTGGCTGTTCGCGCGTGGCGATGTTGCCGCGGGCGGCGCGGGTGATGAAAGCCCGCTGGAATTCAGCGATCGGACGCTGAACGTCAAATCAACACATCACTTTGCCTATGTGCGTGGCGGAGGCCGCGGTCCAGCGCAGCCCGGACCGGCAAAAATTTATCTCAATGTTTCGACGGTCAACCCAGCGATGGGTGACAAACCAGTCGTCATCTGGCGCAACCTGACGGTTGGGTTCCGGCCTATCGTGCAGCGCACACAGGTCAAAGCCGGAGAATCTGCCGTCGTATTGGCCGCAGACGCCGAAGCCGCCGCGAATTTGCGGCGCGGTATTTTGCCGCCCGGCCCCAGAAAGACGCTGAAAGAAGTTGTCAGCCCGGAAACCGCTGAGCGGTTGAATTTTGGCAAAAGCCCTGACGGGACTTCCCTTGGCGCAGATGATTTTGCGTCCGAAGGTTCGGTGATGTTTGAAGTCCCGATGCCGGAAACGCCTATGTTGCTGAATATGCAGGTGGATGTCGAACTTGGCAGCAACCGCGATCAGGTCGTCCGCATTGTGATTTCCGACCGCGCCGATGGCGGCACCAGAGGCCAGCCGACGCGTGCGCTGGTGGGCGATATGGCCAGCGTCGGATACAAAACGTTTCGCAAAGGCGTGATGGAATACGCCACCTTGCTGCCGCCAAATTCGAACAGCGAACCCACGCCCGCCGACAAAGATCCGGTTCCGGAACCATTCGACAACACGTACAACGTTCCCGAACACGACGAGTTTGTCGTCAAGGTAAAGTACATCCGCGATGATCGTTTTTTCGCTGAAAACCTGATTGACCCTGCCACGCGCAAACGGCTGGATCAGGCTTGGAACGATTTGTACGCATCGTTTGAATATCACGACAATTATTTGCGCTTGCTGGCGAAACATTACGGCTTCGATTTGAAAGGCGTTGGCATTGCGCAAATGGACAAAGCGCAAATCGCATTGTTGCCTGTCGAAATGCGTAAGTATGTCCCTTCGCTTCGCGCGCATTACGACGCAGTCTTGACTGCGCAAGCGGAGGCCCGTCCAGGCCACATCAACGACTGTCTGGATTTTGCCAGCCGCGCCTGGCGGCGTCCGTTGACCGAACCGGAAAAACTGAGCCTGCGTGCTTTTTACGACAAAACGCTCAGCGCCGACCAGGATCACCGCAAAGCAATCCGAGCCTTGATCGCACGCATTCTGGTTGCGCCGCAGTTTCTGTATCGAGTCGAGCAAGGACTGAATTCTGGAGTCGGGCGTCGGGAGTCGGAAGTCTCGCCTGCCAATTTCCGACTACCGGCTACCGACTACCGACTACCCAACTCCGACACTCAACCATTAACCAACTGGGAAATGGCCAGCCGCTTGAGCTTTTTCCTATGGTCTTCGATTCCTGACAACGAGCTTCGCCGCGCAGCCGCTGCGGGCGAACTGACCGACACCGCAGGGATTCAAAAACAAGTCAAACGAATGCTTGCCGATGCGAAAGCGCGCCGACTGGCAACGGAATTTTTTGGGCAATGGCTGGGTTTTTACCATTTCGATCAGTTCAAAGGCGTGGACACATCGCGCTTTCCTGAATTCACAGACGATGTGAAAGAGGCGATGTATGACGAAGCCGTTTCCTTCTTTGAACATGTCGTTCGCAAAGATCGCCCGATCAATGATTTGCTTTTCGCCGACTACACCTTTCTGAATAAAGACCTGGCCAAGTTTTACGGCGTGCAGAAAGATATCAAGTCCACCGATCAGGTAGAACTGATTCAAGGCGCAAACGCGTTTAATCGCGGAGGCTTATTGCGGCTGGGAGCCGTTTTGACCGTCACTTCTGCTCCGCTGCGCACCAGTCCTGTCAAACGCGGCGACTGGATTTTGCGTCGGATTTTGGGGACGCCAACGCCACCTCCGCCAGCCGACGCGGGTTCGCTGCCTGCGGATGACAAGATGTTTGGCGGACTATCCTTGAAAGCCAAACTGGAACAGCACAAACGCAACGCCACTTGCGCTAACTGCCACACGCGTATTGATCCGCTTGGCTTTTCGCTGGAACATTTTGATTCAACCGGACGCTGGCGCGAAAAATACCTGGACGGCAACCTGATCGAAGACAGCGCCGCGCTTTCAGATAAAACTGAAATTGCGGGCGTGAATGGTTTGCTTCGCTACTTGAAAAACAAAGAGCCGCAGGTTCGCAAAACACTCTCGTACAAACTCATTGGCTTCGCACTGGGACGCACTGTCAGTGCATCAGATCAGGCGTTGGTTGAACGAATGACCGCAAAAGGCGGCGAGGCAACTTTTGCGCAACTGGCGACGGAAATTGCCACCAGCAAACAGTTCCGTTACAGGCTCAGCCGAGAAGACAGTCCGGCAGCAACAAAGAATGCGACCAATACGGCAATGAGGTAGAATCAAGCAGTGAGGTTTTAAGTGTATGGAAATCACGATCAATTTGCCGGAAAGAGTTTTTGCCAACCTGTCTGCGATTGCTGGAAAATCGCATCGTGGTATTGACGAGATCATCGTTGAAAAAATCGAACACGCATTTGCGGCTGAATCCGATGATCTGGCCAAGCAAATTTCGCTTTGCTCGGATCAGGAAATCTTGGAACTTGCCGACATCCAAATGCCTGTGGCACAAGACAATCGGTTGAGTGAATTGCTACAAAAACAAGGCGAAACAGCTTTGATCGCAAACGAGCAAAAAGAATTGTGGAAATTGATGGAAGTCAGTCGGCTCACAACGTTGAAAAAGGCGCTCGCTTTACGCGAAATTTCCCGGCGCAGCTTGAATGAGCAAAACTAGCCAAGAGCTGGATAGAAAGATTCGTAGCCTATAGAGGTTTGAAATGATCAACCTAATTAACTGTGCGGAGTGTGGGCAACAAGTTAGTTCACAAGCGCAATTATGTCCTCACTGTGGTAAAGGTCCTAATAGTATCAAATGTTTCTTGTGTAATAATTGGGGCAAGGGCTCAGAAATGGCTAGCGGCACGGGTTATCCGATACATATTTCTTGCTTTAATAACTTTGTTAGCCAGCATTCAGATATATCCAGTTTTAATTGTGTTGCCTGTAATAAATTCGCCACATACGCTAGCCTTAATCTTTCAAACTATCCTCGCCCCACAAGTTGTATGCAATGTGGTCAACCTTTCACGTTTCGCCCATGTTCTTTTTGTGGGGAGCAGAAGGTAAATTTTGGTATTTCAGAATATGATGGCGTCATATATCACGGCTCTTGTAAGTCTCTAGTTGATACGATAGTTGAAGCCAAGCAAAAAAGGCAGAGTCGAGGCCCAAGGACTGAAGATGCGTTTTCTAAGGCGGGAGAAATTTTAAAGTATGGAATATTTTCCGCCGTAACATTGTACCCTATTGTCAGTATGGCAGGCTGCTTTCTGCGGACACGTAAAAATCCTGGTCCAGACAATCCAGACTCATTCACTTCCATGACTCATGAGGCATTATTTATTTCTTTATTCATCATTGGTATTTCTATATTTAAAGCTATACAGACAATATCTCATGCAAGGAAATAACTAAGAAGATTCGTCTTCAGGCAAGAAACCGTTGCGGTTACTCTAGATTGAGAATTCCAGAAACAATGACCAACTCATACCAAACATCCCGCCGAAATTTTCTGCGTGGCGCAGGTGTCGCCCTCACCCTCCCTTGGCTGGAATCACTGCCTGTTTTTGCGCAAGGCAACAAAGCTACCAACAAAC
>CAZXHW010000582.1:0-5583 GCA_964639915.1 uncultured Heliomicrobium sp. | reverse complement strand
GCCGCCATCTCCGCTGAACCCGCCCAAGCCCGTTCCGACAACAGTGCTAATGTTTCCCGTTGCTGCCGTGACTTTACGAATGACATGGTTGTACAAGTCGGCAATGTACAGATTGCCGTCCGTGTCTGTCGTAATGAAGGACTGCGGGTCAATTTCGGCGCTGGTGGCGGGGCCACCGTCTCCGGAGTAACCGAAATTCCCTGTTCCCACGTAGTTTGTGATTGTTCCGTTCGTCGCCACTCTGCGCACACGGCCATCAAACGCGTCGAGCACAAAAACGACTCCGCTGCGATCAACCGCCACGCCATACGGCAATAAGAATTGAGCGCTGACAGCCGCGCCGCCATCACCACCGGTTCCAATTCGCCCATCTCCGGCAATTGTGGAAATAACGCCTGTCGTACCAGTGACCTTGCGGACCCTACGGTTTACAGCATCGGCAATGTACAAATTATCCGCTGCATCAACCGCGATCTGGAATGGCGTATTCAACTGCGCCTGCACCGCCGGTCCGCCATCTCCTCCGAATGAATCGTCTCCGGTTCCTGCAACCGTCGAAATTACACCGCTTGCTAAGACTTTGCGGATGCGATGATTTCCTGTATCGGAAATGTAAACACTTCCTGTGGAGTCAACGGCAACGCTCTGCGGTTGATTAAATGTGGCATTGATAGCTTGCCCGCCATCGCCGCTGGAACCCAACATTCCGTTTCCAGCAAACGGAAGGATCACTCCGGCAGGAGTGACTTTGCGCACACGGTTATTCGCAGAATCCGCAATATACAAATTCCCCGCAGCGTCTGCAGCAACTCCGGTTGGCAGGAAAAGCCGAGCGCCAATTGCTGCTGCGCCGTCTCCGGTTCCGCCGGTTTGGCCGTTGCCAGCCAAAGTCGTGATGATTTGTTGTGCGTTGAAATTGACTAGCAGCTTGGCGCTTGCGGCATTCCCTCTGACATCCCAGGCAGTAACCGTCAGATTATTGGGACCGTTTTGCAAAGCAATGCTCGGAACTGTCCAGGAAATGGTTCCTCCGGCGACGCCGCTTCCACCACGATCGTTGCTCCAGCGAACCAGAAACACGGCTGCGTTATCTGCCGCAGTGCCGCTCAGCGTCAGCGGAGAAGTAGAGGTTGTAAATGTCGCCGCAGTAGTTGGCGTCGTAATGGCAATTGTTGGCGCAACGGTGTCATTTGCCGAAGCAAAAATAATGCGGCGGACACGCAAATTTTCCCGGTCGCCAATGTAGATATTGCCAGCCGAATCAATGGCGACAGAGTTCGGCACCGACAGCCGTGAAGCCAGCGCAGACAACCCATCTCCATTAAATCCGGACAAACCGACTCCCGCGATGGTGCTGATGATGTTCGTTCCGGCGGCAACTTTGCGAATACGGCTGTTGCCTCTGTCAGCAAAATAAAGATTGCCTGCCGAATCGTAAGCAACACCGGCGGGGACATTGACACGCGCGTCCGTTGCCAGACCGCCGTCCCCGGCAAAACCGGATGTTCCGATTCCAACAATGGTGCTGATTTTGCCGTCCGCTTTATTGATTCGCCGGATGCGATTATTTCCGCTGTCGGCAATAACCAGGTTTCCGTTGTTGTCGAAGGTCACGTTGATCGGAGCATTGACGGCGGCTTCCGTCGCCAATCTGTCATCTCCGTTGTAAGTCGCAGTTCCGGTTCCCGCCACTGTGCTGATAATTCCCGTTGAAACAGATATTTTACGAACGCGATGGCTGCTGAATTCGGCGTAATAAACATCGCCGTTTTGATCAATTGCCAAGCCATACGGGAAATTCATGCTGGCCGATAAAGCCGGGCCGCCGTCTCCGCTGGAACCCGCCTGGCCGTTGCCGGCAATGGTGCTGATTTTGCCGTCCGCAGCGGTGATCTTGCGAATACGGTTGTTGGTTGTGTCGGAGATGTAAACATTTCCTGAACCATCAACCGCAACACCAGTAGGCTGATTGAGCCTGGCATTTGTTGCCAATTCGCCATCTCCACTGAAGCCAGCCGATCCCGGAGTTCCCGCAATTCTGGAAATTACTCCGTTAGGAGCCACTTTGCGGATCGTGTGATTTTCTGTGTCCGTGAAATACACATTGCCCGCGCCATCCACGGCAATCTGATATGGCCGCGAAATCTGCGCGGCAGCAGCTTGCCCGCCATCGCCCGCAGAGCCGTTTGATCCTGTGCCAGCAAAGGTAACCAAGACCGCATCCGGCGTCGAAGCAATAGAAATTGCTGACCGCCCCACGTTGCCAGCGCCATCACGCGCCGTGACCGTAATCACATTGTTGCCAGGCGAAAGCGCCACTCCGGTCGCCGTCCAAACGCCAGTTGCAGGCGTGTAAACTGCTGTTCCGGTCGCGCCTCGATCCGATTGCCACGTGACCGAAGAAACTGCGTTGTTGTCCGTCGCCCTTCCAGCCATATTCACTACGCCACTGCTATTTGGGAGCGATACGGAAGGTTCAGTGATTTCAACAGTCGGCGCGTCAGAATCCAACTGGCCGGCTTGATTCACCACAAAGGTACGTCCGGCAATCGTCGCTGTCGCCGTGCGCGCATTGAAGGTTGTATTCGCAGCCGCCTGGAAATTGGCGGTGCCATCGCTGTTGCCGCTGCCGGTTACCGTCAGCCACGAAGCGTTTGAAGTCGCAGTCCAATTACAGCCTCCCGGTGAAGCTTTAACAGCAACCGTTCCGGTTGTCGCCGCTGAGCCAATTTCACGCGTCGGCGAAGTCAGCGAATAAGCGCAACCGCTATTGTTGACCACGGTTCGCCACGCGCCCCGGCCATGCGTGAAGGCATATACAGACGTAACTCCGCCGGAAATTTGAATCTGAACTTTTTCGGTGATGGCGTTGGTGAAACCGGTTGTTTCTTGCGCCCAATTTGCGCCGCCATCGTTGCTGACGAAAACGCCAACATCTGTGCCGACGTATAGTCGAGCGGTGTTGGACGGATCAACCGCCAAACTATGAACCGGCACATCCGGGATTCTTCCCGTCGGATTTCCGCCACTTCCCTGGCTGCCGTCTGCGACTGACCAGGATAGACCTCCGTCAATCGTTCGATAAACGTGCGCGCCTCCAAAGTTGGAGAACGTCGCATAGGCAATGTCCTTGTTGTTAGGGTCAAAAGTCAGAGAGGAAACCCAGCCGTCCCTGGGTTGCGTATAGGGCCAGTCGGTTGTTGTAGTTGCGGTCAATGCAGCGCTATTGCGCAATACCAGACCGTCGCCCATTCCAACCAGCATTCGGTTTGAATCGGTTGGCGCGATTGCGATCGCGCTGACGGATTCCGTTCCTGGCGTCAGTGAGCTTCCCCGCCCCCAGAATGCCGCACCGTTATTCGTGCGCCACAAATAATAGCCACCCGTCCACAACCGTTGAGAATCGCTGGGGTCCATCGCCAGCGGTGCCAGAAAATACGATCCGACATCACTGACGCCAAACGTCGAATCTCCGAAACTTCCTCCACCATCGGTGCTCTTCCGGAAGAAGATGTCGCCAGCATAGGTGGCGTAAAGCGTGTTTGCATTGCTTTGATCAATGGCAACATAACCACCGTCGCCACCGTTAATCAGCCGCCACGCGTTGACGCCTTTGTCATCGGTCCCCAAAACCGTTCCGTTGTCCTGAGTGCCGCCCAGATAGGTTTTGCCGTCTGCAGAAACAGCGCCATCGTAAAACTGAGTCACGCCGTAATTGCTGTTCAGCACTGTCCATTTGACGGCAACTGAATTGGAATTGCAGACGCTGGCTGGAGTCGTCGCTGTGGCTGCGCGGGAGTTATCGCTTCGGTACAATCCGCCGTCATTGCCAACGTAAATCGTCTGATTGGAGCCCCCGTTGTAGTTCGGATGGAAAACAATCGTGTGCTGATCGGGGTGAATCGGTCCCAGATCAAAATTTGCATTGGCGTAACCTTGCCCCGCAAGCCCCCAATTCACACCGCCGTCATCTGACCGCGCAAGCTCAATCCCGCCAACCCAAACGCGATTGGAATCCACCGGATCAACCGCAATTGCCAGATAGTACCAGCCTTGCGCCACTGTGAAATCTTCCAGATCAAATACGCAATCGGTCGCAACCGATCCGGCAAAAGCCGCCAGAATCGAACGATTGATTTTATTGGAATCGGTATTGCGAACCTGCGCGTTCCAGTTGGTGCCGCCATTGGTCGAACGGAAAACGGCATACAGGGAATATTGCGAATCGTTGTTTTGAATGCTGGTCGCTACTGCGTACACAACATCCTGATTCGAAGGCGCAATGGCAATCGCCGTGCGGCCAACACCGGATTCCCGAAGTGAAACATCCCAGGTCCCAGAACCGCTGGCGTCAGAGTTGCGGTAAATCAGTGCCTGTTCAAAGTTTCCGCAGGAAGCGAAAACAACGTCAGTGGTCTTGTCGGTGCGAATCGCCAGATCAAGACAACCGGCGTTCACCGTCACTCCGCGCGGCCCAATCGGATTATGGACTTTTGTCCAGGTTGTACCGCCATCCAGCGAACGCATGACGCCGGACTTGGTCCCTGCGTAAATCCGGTTTTTGTCAGTGGTACTGATGACGATGTCATTGACGAAATAAAAGTCTTCAGTTTTCGTGCCTTCCAGCCGCGTCCAGTTCGCTCCGCCGTCAGTTGTTTTGAAAATTCCCGCTCCCCTGAAATCTCCGCTGGCGATATCGCCTTCATATTCCGAACCGTTTACGCCTTCGCCAGTGCCAACATAAATCGTATTGGGATTGCCCGGCTCCATTGCCATCGCGCTAACCGTGATGTTTCCAAGCAAGTCCGCGATTGGAGTCCACGTCTGCCCGGCATTGGTGGATTTCCAAACGCCTCCGGTCACGCCCGCGGCATACATCACATTCGGGTCCTGCGGATTGATCACTAATGCTCGTGTGCGACCGCCGATGTTGCCGGGTCCCAGCGGAGTCCAAGCGGCTGCGGGCGATTCTGCTTCGGATTTCGCACGCAAAGCTGCCGACTCTTCCGTTGTCAAAAACCGGTTCAGCGACGTGGAAAACTGCGGCATAGAGCGCATCTGCTGCTGCGCTTCAAAATACTTTTCTATCGGAAACTCTTTCTCGCCCACAGGCAAACGCTTTTTCAGAAAGTATTCGGCGGCTTCCTTGGGCTTGTCGAACATCTCTTCTTTTTCTTCTTCGCGTTTGTCTTCAAGCCTGAAATTCGGCCAGGGGAATTCGCCATTCACCATCTGCTGCGGCCAATTCTGCAAACCTGATAACAATGAATCTGTCTCTTGTTGAAGCAAGGGAATCTGCGTTTGAACGGGTCGCTTTGGCTGATGCTTCGCTTTCGGACGGAAACGGCTTCCTTTTCTGGCGCGCGCGGCTTCAATGCGCTCTCTGATCGCCGATTCCTTTTCCTGCCCTGAAGCTGTCAGCAATGCCGGCAGAACGCCCGCTGCCAACGAAGCAACTATCAGTGCCAGCAGCAAACACAAATTCACCTTGGTCTTCTTACGATTGGCCGATTTAGGCATGAAATTCCTCTCTTTATTTCTTGGCTGAGCGCGCAGTCGTTTGCGTAACTGAGTGGTTGCGTC
>CAZXHW010000581.1:0-5584 GCA_964639915.1 uncultured Heliomicrobium sp. | reverse complement strand
CGTAATCTTCGCCACGCTTGCCGGTCAGGTCCGTTGACAACACCCCTTTAGGCATTCCCATAGACACCAGAACAATCTTGTCCTTTACGTCTATGCCTTGATAGGCATTGATATTTTTGGATTTAACAATCATGCCGTGTCCAACATAGACCAATTGGCCGGCTGTAGAGCCGATGTCACGGCGGGGAATAAAATCTTCGCCTGCTTTGTATGTCTGGCCGCCGAATTCCACCTTGGTTTGATCTTTATCAACCTGGCCACGTGACAACCCAATGCGCTGAAAGAACGTTCCATTGTCCCCTGCCGGTTTGAAGCCCCAGCGCGACAGATTGAAGGCAATAAATTTCGCGGCAATATCCAATCCCCGCGAAGGCGTGTCGCGGCCTTCCAATTCGTCGGCAGCAATGAAAGTCAAAAACTCTTTCATTTGTGCAGCGGTAATTCCTTCGACGTTGCCAAAATCACCAACAGCTTTTTCCGCTGATAGCGATACCTTTGGCGGATTGTTTTTGTCCTGCTTGCGTTGAGCCTGCGACGTTGGCGGCAAATTCACCATCGCCGCAGTCAGCAAGAGGACGGTTAAAAACAGTTTTTTCACTTTTCCTCCAAGTAATAGCCCTGAGCGTCTTTTTTTGCGCTCATCAGGCCAGATCAGTGTTCAGGAGATACGGTCAGTGCAAAATCTATAAAAGCGGCATGCCATTATTTCAAAAGCTGGTCCAGCGTTTCGGCGCATTTGGCGCTTCTGGCAATCAATTCCTCATTCAACTGTTCGTACTTAGCATTTGCCTGGGCCAATTCGTCAGCCATGTAAATTGCAGCCAGCACAGCCAGCTTTAGTGAATCGGCGGTTAAACTTCCTCCGGCAAGATCCCGCATCCGAAGATCAACCATCTCCGCCAGCCGTAACGTGCGGTCCACGTCACCATTACTGACGCGCAGAGGGTACGTCTGGTTATAGATTTTTACATTGACCGTTTGCGGAGGAGTTTCCATAGATGCCTCACTTCTTTGCCGAGTCGGCTTCAAGTTCCAGGATGGCAATTGCGTCGAGTATCGCTTCGACTCTCAACTTCATCGAATCGCGATCAAGCATCAGAAATTCTATGCGCGCGCGAAGCTGATCTTTTTCGGCAGCTTCCGCAGCTAGTGCCTGTCTGGCTTTTTCCAGCTCGCTTTCAAGCTGGTCTTTTTCCTGCCTGAGCGAACGGCAAAGCTCCACCGCGCGATGAATTTTGTCTTCCAGGTGAGAGAATTTTTCCAACCCGTACAGTGTCATCGTACTTCCGCCGAAAATTCCTGTTTCAATTTTTGAACGATGCGGTCGTGCATTGCCGCGACTTCTTCATCTGTCAGCGTTCGGTCAGCCGCGCGGTATCGTAACGACAAAGCAAGCGAATGTTTGCCTGCAGGCAGCTCTTTGCCAGCGTACAAATCGAACAGCTTGAACCCAATCAATTCGGGAATCTCCAGACTGTTGACCGCTTGTTCTATAGAACCTAGAGACACGCTGGTATCTATCAACAACGCCAAGTCCCGCGACGCCGTAGGGAATTTGGGCAACGGCTGATAGCGAACCTCGACCCGATTAGCATTCAGCAACGCGCCTAAATTCAGTTCCGCAATGAAAACAGGTTGTTTGAATTTGTATTCAGCAGCCACACGAGGATGAAGCTGCCCGACTTGCCCGATCAGTTGATCGCCAAGCGATACTAATGCAGCCCGGCCAGGATGCAAATATGGAATGGTTTCAGCCGTTGAGAATTGAAGCGGCGCCAAGCCCAAACTTTCGATGACAGATTCAATCACGCCTTTCACGTCGAAAAAATCCGTTCGCGCACTGGCTGCTTGCCAGTCGGCTTCGTTGCGAGCGCCAATGCATACTAACGCCAGCCGTTCAATTTCCGTCGGTCGCTCATCGCCAGCACCCAGAAAGCATTTGCCGATTTCAAACAACCGAACATTACGCGAGCCGTAGTTCAGGTTGTGCTCAAGCGCTTTCAGCAATCCTCCAAGCAGCGTTGTGCGCATGTGCCCGGCGGTTTCATCAATCGGATTTTGCAACTGCAAGCGTGCCGAGTCAGCAGCTTCGCTCACGCGCGCGTCAGCTTCGGCGTTGACGAAACTGAAGCTGACGGCTTCGTTGTATCCCAAACCAGTCAAAACCCGGCGAGCCGCACGTCGGCCATTTTCTCCCGGCAAATACGCTCCGGCTCCCGCGCTACCCGGCAGAGAAGTTTTCAAGTTATCGTACCCGGCAATGCGCGCGACTTCTTCAATCAGGTCTTCTTCAATCGCGACGTCAATTCGCCAGGTCGGAGCTACAGCGCGCAGAAAATCTTTTTCGACATAGGCTTCAACACCTCGAACCCAAGCGAGCGCAAAATGCGCTCCGCTTCGCCAAGTTCAATTTGCAAACCCGTAATATGCTGATAACGCGCTCGGCGCATTTTGATTTTGTGGGTTTGTGCTTTCTGCGGATAAACATCCACAAGGCCGCTCAAGACCTGCCCACCGGCAATTTCCGCAATCATCGCTGCCGCGCGAGCCGACGCGCCCGGCACAATTTCCGGGTCAGTTCCGCGTTCAAAACGATATGAAGCCTCGGTCGCCAATCCCAGCGCTTTTGAAGTTGCGCGCACTTGCGCAGGCGTGAAATAGGCCGCTTCGAGCAACACATCCACAGTCTTTTCCGTGATGCCGGAATCTTCCCCGCCCTTGATGCCTGCCAAAGCTACGGCGCGTTCCGCGTCCGCAATGACCAACATTTGCGAAGTCAGTTCGCGCTCTTCCCCGTCAAGCGTCGTCATCTTTTCGCCATCTTGCGCAGCGCGAACGATGATTCGCTGGCCTTTCAGCATCGCCAGGTCAAACGCATGCAGCGGCTGGCCAAGCTCCAACATCACGTAGTTGGTAATGTCAGCGACATTATTAACGCTGCGCTGCCCCATCACTTCCAGGCGTTTGACCAGCCATTCCGGCGAAGGACCGATCTTTACGCCTTTGATAATCCGAGCCGAATAGCGCGGGCAAAGTTCTGGATTCAAAATCTCAACCGAAGTGACTTCGCTTGCTTTTGTCGGCACATCGCTCAGCCGCCCGGTCACGACGTCTGGCATCTGCAAAGATTTCCCGGTGACTGCCGCAACTTCGCGAGCAATGCCCAAATGCGACAAACAGTCAGGCCGATTCGAGGTCAGGTCGAATTCCAGAACGAAGTCGTCGCCGTGTTCTTCGACTGCGTCAACAGCCAATCCCACCATCGTCAACTTCGCCGCTAGATCGCGCGGCGACAAATTCAGGTCAACAAATTCTTTTAGCCAGTTGTAGCTGATTTTCATAAGTGCAGTTGTATTTCAATCTAGATCTTCGGTTTTGGCAGGGATCACCAACAACTCACAATCGAACAACGTTCGCGCCAGATAGTTGGCAAACGTCGCCGGAGTCATCTCGAATTTGCCGCGTGAAAGCTCATCGAAGATTCTGCGGTTGGGCGAAACCAGCGAAACCATCTCGCTCGCCAGCCGGTGGAAACAAGCATCATCCAGAACTTCAGGCTCACGCGCGGCCAGAATTTGCGGCATCACATCGGCAAAATCTTCGCCGTGAATCGCCTGTTCCAACCGTCGGGGCTTCGAACAGAAATATACATCCTTGGTGGTGCCGCTAAAAACGACCCGATGGTTTTGATTGTCCGGCAATTCGCCAATTTCGCCCGGGCTGATAAACAAGGTGTGAGCGACAACTCGCCCGTCAAAGAATGCACCGTTCAAATTGACGGCTTCGTGCATTTTCGGCGTAGCGTAATAAACCAGACAGCCCCGCTTTTCCAACTCCGCCAGCAATTGTTGCTGATTGGATTGCGTCTTGCGGTAAATGGGAAACCGAAAATACGGCAAGCCAACCAGTTTCGATTCGCCTGCGTTCTTTCGCTTCATGTACTCGCTGGCTTTGAACTGAAGAAACAGCGGATAGCCTTTCGGCAGCGCAGGCTCGGCCTCGTCTTTCGCTTTTTTCCGCTTCTTTTCGGTCCCAGGCAGCGGCGCATCCGTCGGCAAATAGCCAAAGCCATGCACTAGTTCATGCGTCAGAACAAAGCCGTATGCGAATTCTGAGACCTTGCGTTTCATATATTTAGCTGAACTGTTCCAGAAACCGGACGTCGTTTTCGTAAAGCAGCCGAATATCATCCAAGCCGTACATCAACGCGCACAAACGATCCAAGCCAAGCCCGAATGCGAAGCCCGTGAATTCTTCGGGATCAATACCCACGACGCGAAGCACGTTCGGATGCACCATTCCTGAACCGCCCATTTCGATCCAGCCGGAACCTTTGCAAACGCGACAGCCGCTCCCCCCACATTTGAAGCAGGTGTAATCAATTTCAGCTCCGGGTTCAACGAAGGGAAAGTACGAAGGCCGAAAGCGCGTCTGCGTTTCAGGGCCAAACAAGCGGCGAACGAATTCTTCGACAGTGCCTTTCAAATCGCCAAGCGTGATGCCGCGATCAATCAACAAACCTTCAACCTGATAGAACATTGGATTGTGTGTAGCATCGGGCGTGTCGCGGCGAAAAACTCTGCCAGGCGCAGCCACGCGTAAAGGCGGCTTCCGCTTTTGCATCGCATGAATCTGCATGGTCGAAGTTTGTGAACGCAGCGCCAATTTGTCGGTCAGGTAAAAGGTATCCTGCGGGCTACGCGCCGGATGATTTGCCGGAATGTTCAGTGCGTCGAAGTTATAGAAATTGGTTTCAATTTCCGGACCGTCTTCAATCTCGTAACCCATTGAAACGAAAATGTCTTCAATGCGGTGGCGCAGCAATGTAATCGGGTGCAGGTGGCCGGCTTGAATGCGGCGACCGGGCAAAGTCACGTCAATCCGTTCTTTGGCTAACTGCTCAGTTTCACGTTTGGCGGCGAAACCGTCCAGCAGTGTTTCAATCGCCGATTCGACATAAGTTTTTAGCTCGTTTAGTTTCGCGCCGACAGCTTTTCGGTCTTCAGGCGAAAGCTTGCCGAGCGTTTTCATCTCGGCGGTCAGCAACCCGCTTTTGCGTCCAACCCAAAGGTCACGAAGCGAAGTGACTTCGGCTTCGCTAGCCGTTGCCGCCAGCTGCTTGTCGAAATCCGCCCGTAGTTGTGTGATGCGATCTGACATAAATCAGTATTGTGCTTTATCAAGCGAAGACCCAAGACTTGTGGAGCTTTAGGGCATCCGGTCTTGGGTCTTTGGTGTTTCGCTGACCAGCGTTTTGTCGCTGGATTGTCTGGTAACCAGCGCTGTTAAGCTGCAACAGGTTTCGTTTTCCCGGCAGACTCCAAAGCCTTTTTCACCGAACTTGCCAATTCGGCAAAAGCTTCAGGCTGGCTTACCGCCAAATCAGCCAGAACTTTACGATCCAATTCGATATCGGCGAGCTTCAGGCCGTGCATAAATTGACTGTAGTTCAATCCATGCAGCCGTGCTCCAGCGCCAATACGAATAATCCAAAGCGAACGATAATCACGCTTCTTGATTTTGCGGCCAACGTAAGCAAATTTCAGTGCACGCTGAACCGATTCCTTCATCGAGCGGTACAGTT
>CAZXHW010000580.1:0-5591 GCA_964639915.1 uncultured Heliomicrobium sp. | reverse complement strand
ATCAATCGGATTCCGACCCCAAGCGGAGTTTTTGACCGCAGGCAATTCTGGCCGAACCGGCTTCACGAATGCCCAATGCTTTGGCTTTTCGGATTGCGGATTGCGGATTGCGGATTCGCTTTCCGGCCAATCAGCCCCTTGCTGAATCCAGGATTTGAGCAACTCCATTTGTGCGGAAGAAAGCGCTTCGCCACCAAGCGGCATGCGCTTTTCGCCGCCTTCGCCGCGCACGCGATGTAGCAGCCGACTATCGCGGCTATTGCCGGGAAGTATCACTGGTCCGGAAATGCCGCCCTTCATCGCTGAGGTTTTGTTGTCCAGCCGAAGTTGGCCTTTGGTGGTTTGTTCGCCGTGACATCGCCAGCAGTTCGCTTGAAGAATGGGCTGGATATCGCGGACGAAATCTACTTTTGCCGTTTGCGCTGACGAAGAGCGCAAAGCCATTGCGCCAACAATAACAACAAATACGATAACCAGCTTTATCCTGAATTGAGCCGTCATAATTCCCGTAAGGCTTTCACACCAAATCTCGTTTTTTGGTTTGGATGTATTTCAGATCCGCAACCAACGCGTCAGAATTTTTGCCCAGCCAAAATCCGATCAATTCGCCTTTTCTGCTGTGCGAACTGACCGGAACTTTCAGACTTGGCATATTGCTGCCGTTGACAAAAACGGCGGTGAATTGCGGAGCGACCACGACTCTCAGGCCAATCCATTCGCCCAGCAAGTAATTTGGTAATTCGACGTCAGCAGCAATTGAGCCAAGCTTAATTCCAATGCTTAGCGCCGTGGCTCCGTCATTCACTTTAAATGAAATCAGATCGTAACTGATTTCATTTTCTACCCGAACAATCAATCCAAGCTGCTGAGTGACGGCGGCGAGACTCAAATCCAGCTTGCATTCCGGCAGTTGCAACCCTTCCAGCAATGCGAACCCATCGGTGTCACCAGTTTCCAGCCGTACAGCTTCTCTGCCTTTGTGGTTCAAATTCGAGGCTGAAAGGTTCTGCACCTTCCAGCCATCTTTTGCAGCAATCTTCCACAGATCAACTTTGCGGGGAATGGTTCCGGGATCGCTGATGCCGACTCCCCAATAAAGCAACTTGCCAACATCAGCGAATAACTTCTTCAGGCCAGCCATTCTCTTCCTCAATATGTTGCGCGTCCGCCGGTCATGTCGAACGTGAAACCGGTCGTAAAGCTGGTACCCGGTGAAACGATGAAGGTGGCCAGATGGGCAATCTCTTCCAATTCACCGCAACGTTTCATCGGAATTTTGTCGGTCATATATTTGACCTGCTCTTCCGGCAAAGCCGCGACCATCGGCGTGCGAATCACCGCCGGAGCCAGCGCATTCACCGTGATTCCGGTTTCGGCGTATTCTTTGCCTTGAACTTTGGCCATACCGATAACAGCGGCTTTTGAAGACGAATATGCCAGCATTCCGGCGTTGCCTTCCTTGCCTGAAACCGAAGCGATATGCAGGATGCGTCCATAATTGTGTTTCAGCATCCACGGCAACACGGCGCGCGAAGTCAGAAACGATCCGACCACATTGACTTCAAATACGAAGCGGAAATCCGCCAGATCAACTTCGTGGGTTTTGACATTGGTTTTGCCCGTGACGCCTGCGCTGTTGACCAGAATGTCTATCCGGCCCAACTGATTGCCGATTTGATCAATGACATTTTTGACCTGCACTTCGTCAGTGACATTGACGCCAAAAGCAACAGTGTTCGCGCCGACTTCTCTCGCAGCAGCTTGTGTGGCTTCGGGGTTCATATCCAATAGCGCAACCGCTGCGCCTTCGTTATGCAGCCTTTTAGCAATGGCCAAACCCAGGCCTGAAGCTGCTCCGGTGATAACTGCTACTTGTCCTGCAAATGAACTGCTCATTACTGAATGATTGCTCCTGTATGAAATAAGGTAGAGCAGGTTTTCCAACCTGCTCTGTATTGTAACGACGTGAGCGAGTTGGAAGGCAGCCCGCTCTGAAAAATCCTTGAGCAGGTTGGAAAACCTGCTCAAGGATTTTACGCCGCGATAGATTGATGCGGATCAATGACGAATTTCTTGGCTGCGCCTTTATCAAAGTCTTTGTAGCCTTTGGGCGCTTGATCCAGAGAGATGACCTGCACGTTGACAGCTTTGGCGACGTTGATCTTTCCGTATAAAATGGCCTGCATCAACTGGCGGTTGTATTTCAGCACCGGACATTGACCGGTCATAAAATGATGCGATTTTGCCCAGCCCAAGCCAATGCGAATGCCAAGCTTTCCAATCTTCGCGTCATCATCAATGCCGCCCGGATCGCCTGTGACATACAACCCCGGAATGCCGATGCCTCCGCCTGCGCGCGTGACTTCCATCAGCGAGTTTAACACCGTCGCTGGAGCTTCGATGCCAGCGCCTTCGCCGTGGCCGCGCGCTTCGAAGCCTACGCAATCCACCGCGCAATCCACTTCGGGAACGCCGACGATCTGTTCAATCTGTTCGGCAACCGAAGCGTTCTTGTTTGACACATCCACGGTTTCGCAGCCGAACTTGCGAGCCTGTTTCAATCGTTCGGGAATCAAGTCGCCTACGATAACGCAAGCCGCTCCAAGCAATTGCGCCGACGCTGCGCAAGCCAAACCGACTGGACCGCCTCCAGCGACATACACAATGGAACCCGGCCCAACGCCTGCAGTGAGTGCGCCGTGATAGCCCGTCGGCAAAATGTCTGAAAGGCAGGTCAGGTCTTTGATCTTTTCCATTGCCCGGTCTTTGTCCGGAAACTTCAGCAAGTTGAAGTCAGCGTACGGGACCATCACGTACTCGGCCTGTCCGCCGATCCATCCTCCCATATCCACATACCCATAAGCCGCACCGGGACGCGCCGGATTAACGTTCAGACAAACGCCGGTTTTTTGCTCTTTGCAGTTTCGGCAACGTCCGCAGGCGATATTAAATGGAACCGAAACCAGGTCGCCGACTTTGATAAATTCCACGTCGCGACCGGCTTCAATGACTTCGCCGGTAATTTCGTGTCCCAGAATCAATCCTTCCGGCGCAGTCGTGCGTCCGCGAACCATGTGCTGATCGCTTCCACAAATGTTGGTTGATACGACTTTCAGAATAACGCCGTGATTGCATTTGCGTTTGCCCAACGCCAGCTTTGGGAAATCAATGTTCTGAACTTCCACAACTCCGGGTTTGATGTAGGCCACACCACGATTGTCAGCCATTGCTTAGTCCTCCACAGTGGGAAATACGGCTTAGTTGATAATTTTAACCGGCACGATCGCCAGCCACTTTTGTCACTTTTGATGGATGATTGCGGATTGATCTTTGAACGCGGGAACTATAACGGCCAATCAGGGGGCTGACAAGATATTCAGCGACCGATGACAGAAGAGCAGAACTTTTGCTGACAACCAAAGCACTCTGATGAATCCGGCGAATGGTTTTTATGTTTGGAAAAACGAAGGCCGTGCTTTCGCCCGGCCTTCTTGGCAGCGGCCTTATGTCCTTAAGACGGGTTCGCTGCCGGTTGAAATGGTTATATCAGCAATGACGATGTAAAGATCCATAATTTGCCAAACAAAGTGCTTTTCACCTTCCGAAAACTCACACTGTCGAGACAGAAAAGTTATCAACGTTTGTATGCCTGCAAGTCATTTTTAGCCGGGCTGTACTTTCAGAATTGACATGCTATGATTCCGGCGGTCGTCATTGGCTATACCAATTGCGCCTCGATCAAGTCTCATAAATTACAAAAATGAATGAATCTGCACTGGCCATTGCGGCTTCTGTGGCCAGCAACAAAGCCAGGGCAATGAGACTGACAAAAATCTTCACGGAGTTTGTTATCTAACAATGTCAGCTACGACACTCGAAGACCTGACCACCGCTAAGCCTCTCATCGAAGAACTGGAAACTGTCACGATTCGCTTTGCAGGCGATTCCGGCGACGGAATGCAGGTAACCGGCGGTCAATTCACCTCTACTTCCGCAATCATTGGAAACGATATTTCAACGTTGCCGGACTTCCCTGCGGAAATCCGCGCGCCAGCCGGCAGCTTGCCGGGCGTTTCCGGCTATCAATTGAATTTCAGCAGCCGCGATATTCGCACCCCGGGTGATGAACCGCAGGTGTTGGTGGCGATGAATCCGGCGGCGCTGAAAACCAATCTGCCTGATCTGGAAAACGGCGGCATCCTGGTCGTCAACACGGACGAATTCAATTCCAACAACCTGAAAAAAGCCGGTTACAGCACCAATCCGCTCGAAGACGGATCGCTGACGGGCTATCGGCTGTTCAAAGTTCCAATCACTTCGAACACCCTGAAAGCGCTTGAAGGTTCTGCGCTGCCGTTCAAACAACAGGACCGTTGCAAGAACTTTTATGCTTTGGGGTTGATGTACTGGCTTTACGACCGCCCGATGGAACCGACGGTCAAATGGGTCAACGACAAGTTCGGCGCGAAACCCGAAGTTGCTGACGCTAACATTCAGGTTATGCGTGCAGGTTTCAATTACGCCGACACGACCGAAATTTTCACCACGCATTACCGCGTCGGCAAAGCCAAGATCAAACCCGGCACCTATCGGAACATCACTGGCAATGAAGCGACAGCAATTGGCTTTATCGCCGGAGCGCAACTGACTGGACGACCG
The DNA here is from genome assembly GCA_964639915.1 of uncultured Heliomicrobium sp. Classification (GTDB taxonomy): domain Bacteria; phylum Acidobacteriota; class Blastocatellia; order RBC074; family RBC074; genus RBC074. The sequence continues at coordinate 932 of CAZXHW010000580.1, read as the reverse complement.
CTGTTTTACGGCAGTTATCCGATCACGCCTGCTTCGGACATTCTGCACGAACTTTCCAAGCACAAAAATTTCGGCGTCAAGACTTTCCAAGCGGAAGACGAAATCGCTGCCATCGGCGCAGCCATCGGAGCTTCGTTCACAGGCAGCATTGGCTTGACTGGAACCAGCGGCCCTGGCGTTGCGCTGAAATCCGAAGCCATTGGCCTGGCTGTGATGACCGAACTGCCACTGGTGATTATTGACGTGCAACGCGGCGGCCCTTCCACCGGATTGCCGACTAAAACCGAGCAAGCCGATTTGCTGCAAGCCATGTTTGGCCGCAACAGCGATTGCCCTGTCGGCATTGTCGCGCCGTCAACTCCGGGAGATTGTTTCGCAATGGCGATTGAAGCCGTGCGTCTGGCGACAAAATATATGGCTCCGGTGTTCTATCTTTCCGACGGCTATATCGCCAATGGTTCTGAGCCGTGGGAAATTCCCTCGCTGGACAGCCTGCCGGAAATGAAAGTTCAATTCCGAACCGAGGTCGAAGGCTTCTTCCCTTACCTGCGCGATGAAAAAACGCTGGCTCGACCGTGGGCGGTTCCGGGAACTCCCGGGCTGGAACATCGCATCGGCGGCATCGAAAAGAAACACATTACCGGCAACGTCAATTACGAACCCGACAACCACGACTTTATGGTTCGGCTGCGCGCAGAAAAGATTCAGCGCATGCAGCAGGACATTCCGGACATCGAAGTTTTCGGCGAAAAAACCGGCAAAGTTTTGGTGCTGGGTTGGGGATCAACGTACGGTGCAATCACCACGGCAGTGGAGCTTTTGCAGGAACAGGGCCAATCAGTTTCCGCAGCGCATCTGCGATACCTGAATCCCTTCCCGAAAAACCTGGGCGAAGTGCTGAAGAGTTTTGAACGCGTGATCATCCCGGAATT
>CAZXHW010000579.1:0-5600 GCA_964639915.1 uncultured Heliomicrobium sp. | reverse complement strand
GAGTCAAACGCCGAACGGAATTGATTTCACAGTTACTATCGCAAATAAATCCGCTAACATCTGTCGAAGAATTAAATGAATAATGCAGGGTCTGGCGCTCTGCTGGGTTGCGCAGAGATCTAAAGTTTCGCTAGGGGATGCTGATCTGCCAAAGGGTGGGTCGTGAGCGGGAACTGATGATAACCAAGTAACCTTTGTGGAGCGCCAGTATTGTGTACTATAGCCTTGGCTTCAAAATCAGCCATTGAATAGCGGTCAGAGAACAGAATAAGCATAATCGCTGTCTCGCGTTAGAGACTTCCCTACGGGGCTTGTCATGCTTTCATTTCAGGTGAAAACAGCATGTCGAGGTCGGCGTGTCTTTACTGGATCATAAGAGGTAACTGAAATTGAACAAGAAAGATAAGAAGAAAAAGCGTAATGCATTGGTTATTTGCCGAAACGGAAATAGGTTTTGGACGACGCAATCTCAATTTTGGCAATGGGTTAGAGATGGCGTGATCGCCAAAACTCAAGACTATCCGTTGACCGGCACTTTCCTTCGCGATCATGAAGAGTTGGCAGTTAAGCTGAGTAACACTGTGCTTAATTTGGCCTGTCCAAACCATCTGCGTGAAGCACTAGCTGCCCGAAGAGCGGCATTCTCTGGAAGGTAAGAAAGTAACGGAGAAGGTGGGAGGTAGTAATGAAATCCTGGAATTATGGTTACGGCATTGCCGTAGAAAAGGCCTTGGTGCTGGTTGTGTTAATTGTTGCATTGACAGTTGTGGGAACTGCTCAAGTGTCTACGGTTAGCGCAACCACTCCGGCGGGAGCCGTTACCGCGGGAACGGCTCCCCAAATAGATTCAAAACCAGACTCCAAACTGGATGACAGGTATCGGATCGGACCAGGAGACTTGCTTGAGATTCGAGTTTTTAATCGTCCACAGCTATCTCTTGACGCCGCGCGCGTGGATGCCCGTGGAGTGATCCGAATGCCCTTGATTGATGACGATTTGCAGGCTGTTTGCCGTACTGAAAGTGATTTGGCCCGGGAAATTGCTCTGCGTTACAAAAAGTACCAGCGGAATCCGCAGGTTTTCGTGTTTATCAAGGAATACAATTCACAGCCCGTTGCCGTGATAGGAGCTGTAGATAAACCGGGGCGCTTTCAACTACAACGACGAGTGCGGTTGCTGGAACTGATCTCTTCAGTTGGCGGGCCAACCGATAAAGCGGGGACTCGAATACAAATTGCGCATATGGGCAGCGGATTAACCTGTGACCAAACTGGCAAGGCGATTACCAACGAGGAAGGTTTAGGGGATTTCGAAGTTTATGGGTTGGCAGAAACCTTGCAGGGCGATTACAAATCGAATCCGTATATTCAACCAGGAGACGTGATTACAGTCCCGGAAGCGGATCAGGCGTTTGTGATTGGCAACGTGTATAAGCCTTCGCCGATTTTGCTCAAAGTGCAAATGACCGTCTCGCAAGCCATTGCCACAGCAGGTGGCACTTTGCCGGACAGTAACCTCAACAAAATCCGGATTATCCGGCAAGACCCTGAAAAGCGCAGGAAAATAGAATTATTCGTCAGCTTGAATGCCATCAGCCAAAGACAGGCGGAAGATCCGCTGCTGCAACCCGGAGACATCATTGAGGTGATGACGCAGAGCGGAAAACGATTTATGCGCAACCTGCTGGGAGGCGCTGGACCAGCGCTGACCAGTCTTCCTCTATACGTATTTCGCTAGGCACATCCATTTCGCCCCCATAAAGATGTTGACTAATTTAACTGGTGCCAACCTCGAAGGGTTCTGGTTCTAAGAGCTTTAGGTTTATCAATGGAAGTAAATACCAGATCGAAAATCGTAGAGACTTTGGCTGTAAAAGAGCGAACACAGCTAGCTTTGACGTCCAAAGCCTTGGCTGGGGCAACTGCGGAACCAGAGGGCGATGACAAAGTTCGGCTTCAAGATTATTGGCGTTCGGTGCGTAAACGCCTGTGGATGATCGCCGGTATTGCCGCTCTCGTCACCATGGTCGTCACAATCTATATGGCGCGAAAGCCGGACATTTATCAGGCTCAGGCTTTAGTACAAATAGATCAGGAAGACATGAATCCGGCGCTCAGCGGAGCATCAAAAAACAGTTCGGTTGTCGTTAACAGTCAGGCGAACGACCCGGCGTATTTCAATACGCAACTGCGCATTCTGACCAGCCCAGGATTGTTGCGCCGCGTCGTCAAAACGCTTGATCCGGAACATAACGATTCGTTTGACGATTCGAAAGCCACCAGCCAACGCTCGACCTGGCAGAACTTGATGCGGATGTTTGGCTTGGGCGGCAAAAACAAATCGAAAGCACTGGACGAAAACAAGCTGTCTTTAACCAGCGACGTCGCGCCAGCAACGTCCAATACCGACCTTGAAGAAGCGGAACGCTACCAAACGTATGTCAAAGACTTGCAGGAAGATTTGCAAGTCGAGCCAGTGATCGAAAAAAGAATGGGATTTGGTCGCGACACCACACGGCTGATTGAAATTCGCTACAAGCATTATGACCCACGGTTTGCGGCAAAAGTGGTGAACGCAGTCGCTGATGTGTTGGCGCAATCGAATCTGGAAAGAAAGGCCGAAAAGAATGTTTCTACCGGCAGCTTTTTGCAGAAACGGATTGCCGAATTGCAGTCGCAAATCCGCAGCGGGGAAGAGCGGTTGATTGATTACGCCAAGAGCAAGGAAATCCTTTCACTGGATGCCAGTCAAAACACTGTGGTCGAGCGCCTGATCGGCCTCAACAAGCAACTGCTGGAAGCGGAAAATGATCGCAAGTTGTCCGAAACTGCATATCAAGCCGCCCTGGTGCCGGGGGCAGCAAGCGCCCTGGCTGAAGAAAACACTTCCAAACAGATCATGGACGTCAAAACCAAATTGGCGGAACTGTGGCAAAAGCGTGCTCAACTGTTGGTTGAAAACACTGAAGAGTGGCCGGAAGTAAAAGAGATCACGCAACAAATCGCCAGCCTGGAAAAAGAGATTGAACAATCACGCGACCGTTCAACCAGCGTTTTGCTGACCAATCTGGGGACGCGGTACCGCCAGACGCTGGCGCGGGAACAGTCGCTGCGGTCAGATTTCAACAAACAGCGGGGCGAAACGCTGGCGCAGAACGAAGCTGCGGTGAACTACCGAATCATCCAGCAGGAAATTGAAACCAACAAGAATTTGTTGAATGGGTTGCTGCAAAGCTACAGAGAAAACGCGGTTGTCCTGGCTGGAGTTTATAACAACGTACACATCATTGATTACGCCGTGGCGCCCGACAAACCGACTGGTCCGAAACGGCTGCAAGGCGTGGCGTTAGCATTGATCCTGTCGCTTCCCACTGGCATCGGTCTGGCGTTGTTGCTGGAACATTTCAACGACACAGTTCGCTCGATTGAAGATGTGGAAAAGAAACTGCACCTTTCAGCGCTGGCTGCAATTCCCGTTGCCAAAAACTCACGCTTTGCCAATGGGCGGCCGGAATTGCTGGTTGGCAACGAAGCCAATTATCAGGTTGCAGAAGCGTACAGGCAGTTGAGAACCGCTGTGCTGCTTTCAACTCCGGGGCGCGCGCCGAAAACCTTGTTGGTTAGTTCCTGCGTGCCCGCTGAAGGCAAAACGACTTCTTCAATCAATCTGGCAATCAGCCTGGCTCAAACGAAAGCCAAGGTTTTGTTGATTGATGCTGATTTGCGCCGTCCGCGCTTGCGTTCGATTTTCAGACTGAATGGGAATCAAGGGCTGAGCACCTATCTTTCCAGGGACATGTCCGAAGCGGAGTTGATGGGAATGATTCAGCAATACGACGGCAGCAATTTGCATGTACTTACATCCGGCCCGGTGCCGCCCAATCCAGCAGAGTTGCTTGGATCAGAGCAAATGCGGCGATTGATCAAAACTCTTGAGCCTCACTTCAAATACATCCTGATTGATTCCGCGCCGGTCGCGTCGTTCACGGACGGGGTGCTGGTTTCTTCGATGGTGGATGGAGTTCTGATGGTGGTTCGCTGTGGCAAAACGCCGCGCGAAGCGCTGAACCGTTCGAAGCAACTGCTGATGAGCGGTGGCGCCAACATCATTGGTGCGATCCTGAATCAGGTTGAGATGCAAGGAGCAGGTTATTACCAGGGCTACTACCAGCAAGCGCTGAATGAACAAAACAACGGTTCCAGTAAAGTCTTTTCCGTCCAACCCATAGAGGATGCGACGGATTCGACACATTCCCCAACAATTGATTCGCAGGAGTTTTCTGCTACCGAGCCTGAAGTGGCAACGATGAAAAGCAACGGAGCTTTTCATCCTCCTCAGGCAAGGAAGCAAAAGCGCCGCAGAAAATAGACTGTAAATACAATCGTGAACACATACATCCTCCTTTTCAGTTTATCGCTCGTTTTTTCGCTGGCTCTCACCCCTGTAGTGCGTCGCGTATGCGAACGCTATGGCTGGCTGGACGTGCCTCGTGATCAGCGTCGCGTCCATCGCAAAGCCACACCAAGGCTTGGCGGCGTAGCCGTTGTCGTTTCAATTCTGGCGGCGCTCGGCACGTTGCAATTCGCTGACAACCAGGTCACTTGGGGGATTTGGGCAGAGCGGTCGAAGATGTTTGTTGCGCTTGCACCAGGAATTCTGGTTTTCCTGATTGGCGTTTACGACGACATGAATGGCATCAGTCCGCGAGTGAAATTTGCTGCACAGGGACTGGCGGCTTCGCTCTTTTTCGCGCTGGGGGGGCGGATTGAAATTCTGTCATTCTCATTTGCTGGCTCGGTCAGATTGCCAATCGCTCTCAGCTTTGTGATCACAGTGGTATGGATCGTTGCAGTCACCAATGCCTTTAACTTGATTGACGGTATTGACGGGCTTGCGGCAGGAGCGGCGTTATTTGCGGCGTTCGTCATGATTACCGTTTCGGCTGTCACAGGACATACTTTCGTGACGGTGATTTCGCTGGCAATGGCCGGAGCATTGATCGGCTTTCTTCGTTACAACTTCAACCCGGCCTCGATTTTTCTGGGAGATTCCGGGTCGCTGTTCCTCGGCTTCACGCTTGCAACTTTATCGGTGCAGGGAACGCAGAAAGCTTCGACAGCCGTCGCCGTGGCGATTCCGCTGCTGGCGTTTGGCTTGCCAATTATTGACACCAGTCTGGCCTTGTTTCGCCGATTCACCAGCGGTCGCCCACTTTTCCAGGGTGACAAAGAACACATACATCATAAACTGTTGGCGCGCGGATGGTCGCAAAAGCGCGTCGTTCTGGTGCTTTATGGAGCCTGTGCGCTGCTGGGATTGCAGGCCTTGCTGTTTATCCAGGAATGGAGCGGCAGCCAGTTAACCGGTTTATGGCTCTTTGTCGTGGGCGTCGCAATCATCATCGCGGTTGACCGGCTCCATTACCACGAAATGGACGAAATCAGAGACGGGTTGAAACGCAACTTTTCCCTGACTGAACGCAGGTTGCGTCTGGCCAACAACATCCGAGTTCGCCGCGCCAGTCAGGCACTGTCCAGCGCCACGACACTGAACGAGATGTTCGATGCCGTTAAGGAAATCCTTGAACTAAGTTCGTTTG
>CAZXHW010000578.1:0-5604 GCA_964639915.1 uncultured Heliomicrobium sp. | reverse complement strand
AGCCGCCCGCGCATGTGATCGGGAATGGTTTGGTTCCAGATGGTCATGCGAAACACCCCGCTGACGGCATCTGCTGCGCCAGCCAGCGCCAGAAAGAGTAATGCCAACCACAGGCTGCTGACTGATCCGAAAACGATAATTGCTGCTCCCCAGATTGCCGCCGCAATCGTCACCGCCAATCCATGCCTGTTGATTTTGTTTGTCCACCCTGAAGTCAGAGAAACGACAAGCGCGCCCGCAGCAGGCATCGCGTAAAACAAACCGACTGAAGCTCCGCCAAAACTTTCCGCAATGGCCGGAAACAACGCGATGGGCATGCCAAAAAACATTGCGTTGATGTCTATCAGGTAAGTCCCCAATAGTTCCTGCCGGCTGTAAGCGTATTTCAACCCGTTGATGACGGTTTGCAGATTCGGTCGCTCTTCGTCATCGGTTCTGGCGGGCATGGTGATGGGGCGAAGTAGCAGCAACGCAACGATGGAAACAATGAACGTAGCAGCATCAATTGCAAAGGCCACAGCCGCGCCAAAACCTGCCGCAATCACTCCAGCCAACGCCGGGCCGACGATGTAGCTGAAACTGCCCCGAAACATGCTCAGCGAGGCGACAGCAGGAATCTGTTCCGCAGTGACCAGCCGCGGCGTCATGGCTTCCATTGCTGGGCGATGCACGCCGTTCAATGCCGCGAACAGGGCCGCCACCACAAACAATACCCAAGCACGCGGTCGCGGCAACAACGCATTCGCCACCAGCAAGCCGCAGCAAACCACCAGGCCAATTTCGGCGGCAACGATCAACCGTCGCCGGTCAATGAAATCCGCCAACGCTCCGCCGACAAACGCCATGACAAGCATGGGCAGGAATTCAGCCACACCCAGCATTCCTACCGCGAAATTGGATTTCGTCAGTTGATACATCTGCCACGGCAAGACCACGTAACTGATGGACGAACCGAACGCAGAAACGAATTGTCCAATGTACAGAAGCCGGAAATCGCGCGACGTACGAAGCGGCGTTACATCAAGCGCTAGCGCACTGAAAATGCTTCGTTTTGTTGAAGTGGAATTGTTGGGAGATTCGGGATGGTCGGTCATGGCTAAGTTTCAGTGCGGCGAACGGCTTTGCCGTGTCCGGGCAAATACAATTCGCCGTTACGAATCGCCAGTTGGCCTTGGACAACGACATGTTCGATGCCTATGGGAAATTGCCTGGAGTCTTCAAAAGTAGCGCAGTCAATCACATGATTAGGGCTAAAAACAACAATGTTTGCCTGTGCGCCGTCCTTGATTTGCCCGTGCCCGCGAAGCTGGAACGTTTCTGCCGCCAAGCCAGACATTTTGCGAACGGCTTCCGGCAGCGAAATCAAATTTTGTTCTCGAACATAGCGCCCTAAGATGCGTGGATACGTCCCATAAGCGCGCGGATGCGGTTTGCCGCCAAGCAAACCATCGGTACAAACGTTGACGTAAGGCTGTTGCATGATTTTGCAAACCACGTCTTCCGATTGGCTGAAGGAAATCATTCCGACGCCCATTCGCTCGGCCAGCAACATATCAAAGGCAAATTCGACAGCATCCGCTTCGCTAACTTGGTCGGTTCGGTTTCTTAAACCAGCAGCTTGCGACAAGTTTTTGCCGAGGTATTCCGGGTGGTTGCCCGAAGGAATGTCCGGGATGACGATGCCTTCCGGCCCGGACCATTTCCAGAAGTTGTCCCAATGGGATGGCGAACGGTCAAGCATCTCGGCGCGCATTTTGACGCGTTCTTCCTTACTGGCCAGGCGCTTCAAAGTTTCTTCGACGCCTCCAGCGTGCGCCCACGGAGGCAAAATGGCTCCGAGCATTGTCGAACCGGCAACGTAAGGATACTGATCCGCTGTGACGCGAACGCCTTCAGCTTGCGCTTGTTCGATCATCGCCAACACGCCGTCAATTCGCGCCCAGTTTTCCCGCCCAGCGATTTTGAAATGCGAAATGTGAACGCGAACGCCAGACTGTTTGCCGACTTCGATCATCTCGGCAATGCCATCTTCGATGTAATCGCTTTCGCTGCGCATGTGCGAAACGAAAATCCCGTCAAATTCCACGACCGCGCGGCAGAGTTCGATCAGTTCGCTGGTGTCGGCAAAACAGCATGGGGGATAAATCAAGCCGGTCGAAAGGCCAACTGCGCCTTCGCGAATGGATTGGCGGATCAGTTCCTGCATCGCGGCGATTTCTTCGGGGCGGGCTTGCCGATCTTCCATCCCCATCACCGCCAGTCGCACTGCGCCGTGCGGAATCAGGTACGCGCAATCAATCGCCGGACGCGCACGCTCAATCGCTGCCAGATATTCCGCCACCGATTGCCAATCCCACGCGCGGCCCAAATCGCCGTCCAGCCCGGCCAATGAACGCGCCACCGCCGGTTGATCCGCCGTGCGAATTGGCGCGACCGAAATGCCGTCCTGTCCGAAAACTTCCAGCGTGATGCCTTGGCGGACTTTCATCGGCAATTCCGGTTCCATCAGCACGCGCAAATCCGAATGGCTGTGTGTATCAATGAAACCGGGCGCAATGACCAATCCTTTGCAGTCAAGCTCTTCCATCGCGTGCAGCGAATTCGGCGCATCAATCGCCAGAATGTAATTTCGGCGAATCGCCACGTCCGCCGGGTAAAGCCCGCGCCCCGTGCCGTCAGCAACCAATCCGTTCTTCAGAATCAAGTCAGGCATTTTCATCTTCAGTTGCCAGCGAGACGCTGGCGCTCCCAGTAATTTCAGCCTTTCACGCCGTCCATTCCGGCCAGTGCGCCGTACATTTCCGGTCGCCGGTCACGGTAAAACTGCCAATGTGTGCGGACTTCGCGAATTTCATCCAAATCCAAATCGGCCACAATCAATTCGTCTTTGTCTTCGCTGCCTTTGGCCAGAATGCGGCCATCAGGATTGCAAAAATACGAAGAGCCGAAAAACTCACCGATGTTCCAAGGAGCTTCTGTGCCAACGCGATTGATTGTGCCGACGAAATAGCCATTGGCAACGGCGTGTCCGCGTTGTTCCAGTTCCCACAAATAATCGGCGTGTCCTTTGGTCGTTGCCGAAGGAATGAAAAAAATCTCCGCGCCGTTTAGTCCTAACGCCCGCGCGCCTTCGGGAAAATGCCGGTCGTAGCAGATGTACACGCCAACGCGCGCGTACTTCGTTTCAAAGGTCGGGAAACCCAGATTGCCTGGAGTGAAGTAGAACTTTTCCCAGAATCCTGGCAGGCAATGTGGAATGTGCGTCTTGCGGTATTTGCCCAGGTAAGTGCCATCCGCATCAATCACCGCCGCCGTGTTGTAGTAAACGCCCGCCATTTCTTCTTCATAAATCGGCGCGACAATCACCATCTGGTGCTGTTTGGCAATGTCCTGCATCAACTTTGTTGTAGGCCCATCGGGAATGCGTTCGACGAAACCATACCAATGTGGATTCTGTTCGGCAGGAAAGTAGGGGCCGTAAAATAGCTCCTGCAAGCAAATGATCTGGACTCCCTGTTTGGCAGCGTCAGCGATCATCTCGACGTGTTTATCAATCATCGCCTGTTTGATCTTTTCGATGGAGCTATCGGCTGGCTCCGCGTTCGCGGCTTGAATCAGGCCGCATCTGACAATTCGTGACATTTCAACTTCCTCCTAAAATTTTATCCACGAAGGAACACGAAGAAACACGAAGATGAATTCAAGCCTTCGTGAAACTTCGTGTGTCTTCGTGGATGGGTCATTTCAAACTGCAAAGGTATCAATCATCAAGTAGGGATCGCTCATTGGATATAGCACCGGACAAGTGCAACCGCGCCGTTTGTACTCTTCGACCTTGGCGCGGACTTCGTCGGGCGTTCCCGTCGCCGAAATCTTCAGCACAAATTCGTCTGGCACAAACTGCATCGCTTCGTGAATCTGCTCGATGGTCGCGGGCCAGGTCAGGATGGATTGCACCTGTTTGACAATGTCTTCGCTGACGCCCGAAGCCTTGGCGATGTGCGGTTGCTGCGCCAGGTATTGCGTCAACAAAACTTTTGCCGCTTCGATGGCTTTTTTGCGGTCGTGGTCAACGGAGCAAACAACCAACTGCGGTCGGTCAATTTCATCCAAGCTGCGCCCGGATTTTTTCGCGCCTGCTTCCAGTAACTCCAGCGCCCGGTCGTTGTATTCCGGTGGCACGCAGTAATTCAGCAGCACCCCGTCGCCGATTTCACCGGTCAATTCCATCATCTTGTCTCCGGTCGCGCCAATGTAAATCGGAACGTTGCGCGGTTCGCGGCGGCCATGGACTACATCCAGTTCAATGCCCGTGACGTTATGAAACTCGCCGTGAAAAGTGACGTTTTCCATTCGCAATAACCGGTGAAGCACTTCGACCGTTTCGCGCATTGCCAGCAGCGGTTTGCACCTTTCGATGCCTACGTTTTTGGCCAGGGGATCCCACCAGGCGCCAATGCCGCAAATCATGCGATCCGGCGCCAGATCGTCCAGCGTCAACCACGTCGCGGCCAGCAAGCCGATGTTGCGCGTCCAGTTGTTGATGACGCCGGCGCCAATCTTGATGCGCTCCGTCGTCGCGGCAAATGCCGCCATTGGCACAATCGCATCACGCACCAAACGGCTTTCGGCCTGCCAGACGGCTTCAAAGCCTTTGCTTTCGGCGTACTGCGCGTATTTGATTCCGTCTTGCAAGGAATGTGCATCTTGCAGATACAGTGCAACTCGTTCGGTGGGCTTGCTCATAATTGTTACCTTGCTCGTCGGAACTGGCTATATGTGGATTGTTTGTGAAACTTCTATTGCCTTTGGCGCTTTGCACTTTGTACTCATGCTGAGCCGGGCCATTGCCAGCATATTGCAATGTAAAGAAACAGAAATCGTAAATCTGTCGCGTGGGTGAGAAGCTACTCCAGGAACTAGCCGTTCAACAATTCTCAGTTTATTGCATTCCTTGATTATCTCTTCGTCTGCAAAGACAAGCCCCTGCAGCTTATGTGCAAAAGCGTTTCGGATGTTCTTGATTGTTTTGAGATCTTCAAAATCTTCGTGAGGCAAAAGTCCGACGCAATAGGCTAATCGGATTCTTGCTCCAAATGAGCCTAATGGTTTTTCTATTCCAAGAATTTCTTTCGACTCTTTGTCATCGTCGACAAAAAAGGCACACAGGAGTTGATAGATTTGCTCATCCAAAAAAGCTACGCCAAGTACGGCTGTCGCTCGGTCAGTCTCACCTTGAAACTCTTCAAGAAATCCATCGATGTCCAGGCTTTTTGCCACTGTCTCTTCGCGTTGGTTTTTACGTTTAGAACTCATATCAAATCTAATAACAAGACGATTTAAAGTTACTCCAAACTTTTACGTGCCAAGAAATAGATCGGTCGAGACACTGAAGAATTCAGCCAACGCTTTTGCCTGTAGTTTGCTGATGGGGCGGTGACCATTGATAGCTTCGGATGCTCTGCCGCTTGATCCAAAGAGATGCAAAACGTCTTTTTGCTTCAGACCGCGAGCTTCCATCAGGTGTTGCAGAGTTTCGTGTGGGTCTGAGGGCTCAATCGGGTAATGCTCATCCTCGTACTTTTCGACCAGTGCAGAAAGCAA
>CAZXHW010000577.1:1900-5605 GCA_964639915.1 uncultured Heliomicrobium sp. | reverse complement strand
TTAAGCTCAGTGACAATCCTGAAGAGCGCAAAGTTCAGCTCAAAGCGATTCTGGATCGAGGCGAAAACCGGTTTAACATTTCCTGCCTGCCTTGCCACGGCAAACTGGGCGATGGAAACGGAATGATCGTGCAGCGTGGATTCCGCCGTCCGCCTTCGTATCACGACCCGCGATTGAAAGCTGCTCCGTCGTCTTATTTTTACGACGTGATGACCAACGGCTTTGCCACAATGTCCAGTTACGCAGACCAATTGACGCCGGAAGATCGCTGGAAAGTTGTTGCTTATATCCGCGCCTTGCAACTGAGCCAAAACGCAAATGTTGCGGAACTGAACGATACCGACAAGAAAAAAATTGTTGATGCCGCAACGGCCAAGCCGGAGAACAAAAGCGGCGAAGCTGGAGGCGCGCACAAAACTGAATCCGCTCCAGCACCAGGAGGACATAGGAACTAATGAGTACGAACTACGCTGCTCCGGCTGAACTCGGAAAAACCCAAGGCGTGGCGATTGGTATTGGCTTGCTGGGCATCATCGGATGGGTGATCGGCGCGGTCACGTCGCACGATGCCAAGACGACGTTTTTCCAGACTTATCTGGTGGCTTATGTCTTCTGGATCGGTATCTCGCTGGGATGTCTGGGTTTGCTGATGGTGCAATATCTGGGCGGAGGCGGTTGGGGCTTGATCATTCGTCGCCAACTGGAATCGGCTTCGTCAACATTGTGGATGATGGCGGTGCTTTTTGTCCCGATTGTTTTGGGAATACACAGCCTTTACCACTGGTCGCACCCGATTGGCCCTGACGTAACGGAACCTGTTCGCAAACTGCTGACACATAAGGCTCAATGGCTGAACCCAGGCGGATTTACGCTTCGCGCAATCATGTACTTTGCCATCTGGCTGGGGCTGATGTCCTTACTCAGGAAGTTTTCTGCATCACAGGACAAAACTCCGGATCCGAATCAGGCGCAAACCTGGGTGCAGAAAGCTCAAAATTGGAGCGGCCCCGGTTTCCTGGTTTATGCAATGGCTGTCACATTTGCGTCGGTTGACTGGGTCATGTCGCTGGATGCAGAGTGGTTTTCGACCATTTTTGGGATGCTGACCCTTGCCGGGCAGGGAGTGCTTTCCATCGCGTTTTTGATCGCGGTCTGCGTGATTCTGAGTAAATACGAGCCGATGGCTCACGTCTTAAAACCGAAGCATTTTCACGATCTGGGCAAATTGCAGTTGGCGCTGGTGATGGTCTGGGCCTATTTCTCGTTTTCGCAGTTGCTGATCATCTGGTCCGGCAACCTGCCGGAAGAAATTCCGTGGTATTTGCGGCGCTTCGAAGGGACGTGGCGTCCGATGGGAATCACCCTACTGGTGCTGCATTTCATTATGCCGTTCCTGCTGCTGCTGTCGCGCGACTTGAAAAAGAGCACGAAGGTGGTGTGGGTTGCGGCGTTGCTGATTGTGATGCGACTGGTTGATGTGATTTGGGTGATTGTTCCCCAGTTCGACGAAATGGCTTCGCACGGTGGCCAGGCACATCACACCGGACCTGCCCAACTGGCCGTTTATGTTGCGGCGACACTGGGATTGGGTGGATTGTGGCTTGGCTGGTTTTTCTGGCAATTGCGCCAACGTCCGTTGATTCCGTTCAACGATCCGCAACTGGCTGAAGCGGCGTCTGCGGGTGGTGGACACTAAAGTTTTATCGTTCGCAATGCACAAACTGCGAACCCGAACTGAAAACGTATGAGCGATCATAAACAAGACGATAATCACGGCTTAGTTGAAGAAAGTGGCGTAAAACCCAAACCCATTCTGGTCTTTCTGGCCATTTTGGGCGTGGCAACTGCGCTGGTTTACGTCATCATTCTGGGCGTTGAAGTCGGCCTGAAAAAGATGGACGACATGAATCCGCAGCAACCGGCGACGGCTGTCGAAAACGGCCGGATACTTCCGCCTGAACCCAGATTACAAGGCGCGCCAGAACCAGACCCCGATAAGCCCGGAAAGACAAAATCGTCCATGCTGCCGCTTGATGACATGGCTGCCTATAAGGAAAAGATCAACAAACAAGCTGAGGCTTATGGTTGGGTGGATCAGCAAGGCGGCGTTGCACACATTCCGATTGACCGTGCCAAAGAAATCATCGCGGAAAAAGGCTTGCCGAAACTTTCCGATGCCTTGGTCGGAGAAATTCAGTCGGCTGAAGCCGCCCGCAAGCTGGTTCTGAACGCCGGGTCGAGTGGTGGGCGTGCCATTAAGAGCCAGAAACAAGTTGCTGCTCCGACGCCTGCACCAGCAGACGCTGGCGCTGCGAAACCTGCGACGGTTGCTCCGACACCTGCGCAACCACCGGCAGCACAGGGTGCTGCGGCGGGCGTGAAGCACTAAGCGGGAAGAGAAAAGAAGTAAAAGATGTTAGTCCGTGACCGGCAAAAAGTAGTTTCAATGCTGACAGGCAGACCGCTGCTTTCGATTTTCGCTCTTTGTTTTTTTAGTTTTGCCTGCTGCCAGCAAGTGAGCGCGCAACCAGCGGGAATGCGCCCGCCGGTTTTGAAAGATGTAGGCATTGACCAGTTGCTGAACCAACAAGTGCCGCTCGATCTGGAATTCAAAGACGAAACCGGGCGGACGGTGAAGTTGCAAGAGTATTTTGGCACGAATAAACCCATTGTTTTGTCGTTGGTTTATTACGATTGTCCGCAACTTTGCAGCCTGACGCTGAATGGCTTAATGAACGTTTTGAAAACGTTGCCAATGAAAGCGGGCAAAGATTTTATCTCTTTGACAGTCAGCTTTGATCCGAAAGAAAAGCCTGAACTGGCAGCGGAAAAGCGCAACACGTATTTGCAGAAACTGGCCAACCCGGAATAAAACAACGGCTGGCACTTTCTGACAGGCGATGAGCAAAACACGCTGGCGCTGACGAAATCCGTGGGCTTCCGATTTGTCTGGGACCCGGTCAGCAAGCAATACGCGCACACCAGCGCGCTGATTGTCCTTACGCCGGAAGGCAAAATTTCCCGTTATTTTTATCCCAGCGATGTGCTTTCCAATTTTGAACCGCGCGACATCCGGTTCGGTGTGCTGGATGCGTCAAACGGAAAGATCGGATCGCTGGCGGATCAAGTGATTTTGTACTGCTATCAGTACGACCCGAACAGGGGAACGTACGGTTTGATGTTGATGCGAATTATGCGCGTCTTCGCTGTGATAACGATTATTACTTTAGCTCTTCTCATTCTTTATTTGAGGCACAAGACGAAACAGAAAGAAGCGGCATGGGCTGCTCGCGTCTCGTGACAATTGGACATCCGAATATGAGCCTCTTTTCTTTTCAAGTTCCCTTCATGCCCGAACAGGCGTCAAAGTTCGCAATGGAAGTTGACCTGTTCTACGTCGCGCTGTGGCTGATGACGATTGGCGTCACAGTTGGCATTGTCATAGCGATCGCTCTGTTCATGGTCAAGTATCGCCGTCGTCACAATGGCGAAATTCCGGAACAGATTGAAGGCGCGATGTTGTTGGAAATCACCTGGTCGGTTCTTCCACTGATCGTGTGTATCGGCATTTTCGCCTGGGGAGCCAAACTTTATTACCAGATGTACAGCGAGCCGAAAGAGGCTTTGGAAATCTTTGTCACCGGCAAACAATGGATGTGGCGCGCCCAGCATCCCGACGGACAGCGCGAAATTAACACGCTGCAC
>CAZXHW010000577.1:0-1890 GCA_964639915.1 uncultured Heliomicrobium sp. | reverse complement strand
GAGGGAGGAACGTGGTTCGTACAGCCCGACGGCAACACGCTGCACGTTCCGGTCGGACGTCGCGTCAAGTTGACGATGACCAGCGAAGATGTGCTGCACGCTTATTTCATCCCGGCTTTCCGCACCAAAGCGGACGTCGTTCCGGGACGCTACACCATGACCTGGTTCGAAGCGACCAAACCCGGCACATATCATCTTTTCTGCGCTGAATATTGTGGCACCCAACATTCCGGAATGATCGGAACCGTTACTGCAATGGAACCGGGTGAATATCAAGCATGGCTTGGCGGCGGAACAAATGAGCCGCCAGCCGTGGTAGGAGAAAGACTGTTTTCCAGCCTGGCTTGTAACACCTGCCACTTGCCAGACGGCAAAGGCAGAGGCCCGAAACTGGCTGAACTCTACGGTAAACCGGTCAAACTGAACAACGGCACAACCGTTACGGTTGATGACACTTACATCCGCGAATCCATTCTGGATCCTGGGGCAAAGATCGTCGAAAATTATCAGTTGATTATGCCCAGTTTCCGCGGGCAGGTTAGCGAAGACCAGATTGCGCAGATCATCGCTTATTTGAAATCCATTGGGCCGAAAGACGGCGATGCGGCTGCTGCGGCAAAACCGGCTGCGTCACCGGCAGCGAAACCGGCGGCAGCGACCCCAGCGAAAAAATAGTTAAGTAACGAATTCATAAGGTAAGAACATGGCAACCGAAGTCATAGCTCAAGTAGAAGAACCCCGCCTGAATTATTTGAACAATGGTCACACGGTCAAATCATGGCTGTTGACGCTGGATCACAAACGGATTGGTTTGTTGTATCTGTTTTCGATCTCGATCTTTTTTGCGATTGGCGGCATTTACGCCTCGTTGATTCGTCTGGAACTGATCACTCCGCAAGGCGATCTGTTGACGGCGGAAACCTATAACAAAGTCTTCACGATGCACGGCGTGATGATGATCTTCTTCTTTCTGATCCCTTCGATTCCGGCGACGCTGGGCAACTTTTTGTTGCCGCTGATGCTTGGGGCGAAGGATGTGGCGTTTCCCAGGCTGAATCTGCTGAGCTGGTATGTATTCATGGTTGGCGCGATTTTGATGCTGTTCACGATTATGAGTGGCGGCATTGACACGGGGTGGACGTTTTATCCGCCTTACAGCTCAATCTATTCAAACACGCAGGTAACACTGGCAGGCGTTTCGATTTTCATCACCGGTTTCAGCTCGATTTTGACGGGCTTGAACTTTATGGTGACGATTCACACGATGCGCGCGCCGGGCCTGACCTGGTTTCGATTGCCACTGTTTGTGTGGGCGCATTACGCCACCAGCCTGATTCAGGTGCTTGGCACGCCGGTCATCGCGATTACGGTACTTGCACTGGCTTTTGAGCGAACCCTGCAAATCGGTATTTTCGATCCGAAACTTGGCGGCGATCCGGTGCTGTTTCAGCACATGTTCTGGTTTTACTCGCATCCGGCGGTTTACATCATGATCATTCCTTCGATGGGAGTGGTCAGTGAATTGATCGCCAATATGACGCGCAAGAAAGTTTTCGGCTATCACTTCGTGGCGTTTTCCAGTTTGGCCATCGCTGTTTTCGGTTTCCTGGTCTGGGGACATCATATGTTCACCAGCAGCCAGTCAATGTACGCCGGAATGGTGTTTTCGCTGATTACGTATGCTGTAGCCATCCCGTCAGCAATCAAGACCTTTAACTGGACCGCGACAATTTTCAAAGGTTCGGTGTCGTATGACACACCAATGATTTATGCGCTGGCATTCATTGGTTTGTTTACGATCGGCGGTATGACCGGATTGTTTCTGGCGGCGCTTGGATTGGATGTCCATTTGCACGACACGTACTTCGTGGTAGCGCACTTCCACTACGT
>CAZXHW010000576.1:0-5607 GCA_964639915.1 uncultured Heliomicrobium sp. | reverse complement strand
GGCAGCCCGAATACCCTGATTGGAACTCTCTACACTTCTTGAACCGAAACCGCTTTGTTCAGTTGATGAACTCGGCGATCCCGGCAGCAAACGCCCGCTGGGCGTTGTCCACATGAACGTGGCTGTTCACGCGGTTGCGGGGGTCTCTGCGGAAGAACTCCCGACGAGCCTGACGCAGCTCATCGAGAGCCGTGTCGAAGTTCGTCAGTGCCGGTCCGTCCACATCGTCGAGCGCCGCCATAACCGTTGTTTCGGCAGCCTGAGCCAGTCTTGTGAACTCGCTGTTGGCTTCTTGGTCGGCGCAATTGCTGGTGTCTTTGGTGATGGTCTCGGCTGAAATCTGTTCGCTGAAGGCGAAGAGAGCGTCGACATCACGCTGGGCATCGAGGATTGGGGTTGGGAATCCTCCTGAGTTAAGAGTCTGCATACAGCTCCTTTCCGTAAAAACGGGGACAGAAAGTAGCCTGTTCAAACGCTTGAACAGGACGCCTCACCAGTCACTGCAGTCACACCACCACTTCCGGACAACAGCTTCTTGACGCAAGAAACGCACACGGCATCGAGTATCTCCTGGAGAGCAGGAGAGCGAGCGTGCGCGCTTGCGCGGAAATTAGCTATTTATCTGAATTTGGGTGTAGATGGTTGAAGTGAAAAGTAGTTATGAGGTAATTTGGAATCTACTCGTTAGCACCCAAGTTTTTAAATCAATATGTGTTTGTGCTAACAAACTACGCCAGCTCTCACGAGTATCTAAAGAAGCGCTTGAATCAAGACTTTTCATAGAATTGGCCAGTGATCATCTACAGTTCAATGCAAAATTTCCCATCGTAAGAGGAGGGAAAATACGAAGGGTGGCGCAGTTTGTGATAGCTGTTTAAGGTTAGCGCTAGGTTTCTGAGGATGGTTTAATGAAGGGCTGTAAACCCAGTCCCAGAGCCATGTTCACAAATACGCATATATCTACTAATGGCGCGCACCGGATGTGGTGGTGAATGCGTTATTGCGACTATATAGATCGGTCAGCTCTTTCAACCGGTCAGCCAGATCTTGTGTCAATGCACCATCTTTGTAGCGCCAGAGCCAGTTTCCTTCCTGGCTGGCCGGCAAATTCATGCGCGCCTTAGAACCCAAACCGAGAATATCCTGCAAAGGAACGATGGCAATACCGGCTACTGATGCGAATGCCGCTTCAATGAAATCCCAGTGAATTTCTTTGCCGTTCGATTTTAAATAGCGCAGGCAAGTCTTGCGCTCGTTTTCAATCTGTTGGGCGTCACGAGTTGAACCTTCGCCGGGTTTGCTCTGAAACCAGCCCACAATCGTGTCATTGTCGTGCGTGCCCGTGTAAACGACGCTGTTCGGGATGTAGTTATGCGGCAGGTCGATATTGCAAGCGTCGCTGCGGAATGCCATTTGCAAAATGCGCATGCCGGGAAAACCAAAACCATCGCGAAGCGCTTCCACATCAGGCGTGATTACGCCCAGATCTTCGACAATGATCGGCACATCCGGAAATGCTTTGATCAAAGCTGTGAAAAACTGCTGCCCGGGCGTTTCTACCCAACGCCCATTTTGAGCCGTTTTGTCACCATAAGGAATCTCCCAGCAGGCAGCAAAGCCGCGGAAGTGATCGATGCGAACTATATCGGTTGTTTCCAGCGCATGCGCAATTCTGTCGATCCACCAGGAAAAATTGTCCTTGATCATGTAATCCCAGTCATAAATGGGATTGCCCCAGAGCTGTCCGGTAGCACTGAAATAATCGGGCGGAACTCCGGCAACTACAGTGGGCGTGCCGGTTTCGTTCAATTTAAAATATTCAGGATGACACCATACATCGGAAGAATCGTAAGCGACAAAAATAGGCATGTCGCCGACGATGCTTATTTGTTTTTGCGCGCAATAATTTTTCAGCGCCGCGTACTGTTTGAAAAACAAATACTGGACAAATTTTTCCGCTTCGATGCGTTCTCTATGTAAATCGTTAATCAGTGAAAGCGCGGCCGCATCTCGTTGTGCGTAGGAAGGCTCCCACCTGTCCCAGGAATTTCCATTGTGTTCGTCTTTGAGAACGCGAAAGAGCGCATAGTCTTCCAGCCAGGCCGCGGCTCTCTGGCAAAATGCCAGAAAGTCTGTTCGCAGGCTGGTATCGGTTGTGTTTCTGAAACGTTCGTAGGCCTTTTCCAGTATGCGTTTTTTGTAATCGATGACTTTGCCGAAATTTACGGACTCGGCCGCCGTTCGAGGAATCGGCTTTAAATCTTCCTCTTCCAGAAAGCCCTCTTCGACAAGTTTTTCCGGGCTGATCAAAAGCGGGTTTCCAGCGAAAGCGGAAAGACATTGGTAAGGAGAGTCTCCATATCCGGTTGGCCCTAAGGGCAGCACTTGCCAGAGGTGTTGACCGGAATCGGCAAGGAAATCGATGAACTCGAAGGCTTCGCGTCCCAGATCGCCAATGCCGTATGCGCTCGGAAAAGATGTGGGATGAACGAGTATGCCGCTGGTACGAGGAAATTTCACTGGAACTCCTGGGGCGTAGTGCCGCATTAAATGCGGTTTTTAACGATCGAACAAAAGGCTGGACAAGGGGTTCGAATTGTTTTGCTCAAACAATTAGAACTTGGCCAGCAGCTTAGAGATCCTAGGGCCTTGGAAATTGAACATCATGAGAGGTCGGAGATTGTCATTTGATTGGCAGTTGTTAGTTGCCAGTTACTCGCATCTATTAGCGCTAACTGAGGCACCGTCTCATCTTTTTTCGAAGCGGTTGCTGTGCACGGTCGCGCGAGCCGGCGTCGGCGTCTCTAACATACAGATCTCCAGCCAAAATGGATTTTAAAGAGCATGAAAACAGATCAGATTTCACTATCAGATGTCGTAATCATGAAACAGTTTACGAAGAATAGCTTGGCATCGGTGAACGCCGCAAACCCTAACAAATATGAGCTATCGCTAACCTCGATAGATATTAACCTGCATTGATTGACAACCTCGGACTCTGATCACGTCCTTAGAGATCGAAGTAGAAGTCTTACTGACTAGCCCATAAAAGCTCACAGAACCGCCTTTTAATTCAAAACTGTTCCTGCGATCGAGGCCAGTAGTAGTAGTCATACGGGTATTGCTTGACAACGTCTTCTTCGCTAAGGATGTTCGTACAACTCTATTTTTCAAACCGGAAAACAACAGAAAAGCCCACAAGCGTATCTACCATCAACCACTCCCGCAACGCTCCTCCTGACGACAACGTCTAAGGGGCGTTTGCTTTTGCGTTGATGTTCCGTTCTCCCATCTGCCAGGCAGTTAGCCGTGGCTGAGTTGGATTTGTACGCGACGCCGGATGGCGCCGCAATTTCCTCACAGCTACGTCGTGCCGCGGCAGTCTCTGCCGTTAGTACCGACGCGTAAAAGAAAGGCGACCATTATGAAAAGCAAACACATCACGATCAACGTGATGGCGCCGCTTCTCGTCGGTACACCAACCGATATGGGAAGCGAAGCCTCACGCAAGGAATGCGAAGCATTCAAGTCATGGCTCACCGATGCGAAAGCTCGCGGAGTCAGAGGAGTTTCCATCGATGTCTGGTGGGGACTGGTTGAACTGACGGAAGGCGATTACACCTGGGATTACTACCGCCAACTGTTCCAGATGATCATCGACGCTGGACTGAAGGTGGTTCCCATCCTGTCGACGCACCAGTGCGGCGGCAATGTCGGTGACGGCAAGAACTTCGTTCCGATTCCGGAATGGGTCTGGCCGAAGCTGGCGAAGATGGTGCCTTCCGGCAAGGTGGAAGCGGTTCAGTATGTGAGTGAGAAGGGCAATGCTTGCGCCGAGGTTGTCTCTGCGTTCGCGACTCACCTCATTCTCGATACCTACCGCAAGCTCTTCCGGGCCTTCCGAGATGAATTCGCGGACATCGCGGAACACATCGCGGAAATCAACATCTCGCTGGGACCTGCGGGCGAACTTCGCTACGCTTCCTACAAAGACGACGACAACTCCAACTGGCCCAACCGCGGCGCGCTCCAGTGCTACTCGGAGCTCGCCATCGCGTCTTTGCGGGCATGGGTTCTGGAGAAGTACGGCGTCGAGTCGGAAGTGGCGAAAGCCTGGGGCTTTGCCGAGATGGAACCGGAGGATGTGGCTCCTCCCACGGATGCGGGCGACTTTTTCAAGCGCAAGCAGCATGTGAAGACGGTCTACGGACGCGACCTCTTGCAGTGGTACCACGAAACTCTCCTCAAGCATGGCCGCATGGTCATGTTGGCAGCGCTGGAAACTTTCGATGCCGAGGATAGCCCCTTCAAGGGTGTCGACCTCGGTGCGAAGATTCCTGGTGTGCACTGGAGGATGGGCGAGTGGGTCGACGGCAAAGTCTCTCTGTCCGATCGTCTGGCTGAGATTCCCGCCGGACTGATTCGAGTAAACGGCGCCGAATGGGCTTCCGATGAGCTGGGGCGTGGATACAAGTCCATCGTCTCACTTTTCGCTGAGCTGAACAAAGCGGCGACGAGTACTAGAGTTGTTCTGCACTTCACTTGCCTGGAGATGCCTGATGGCGCCGACGGAAAGAAGGCGTTGTCTCTGGCGAACTCTCTTGTGCGCTGGGTAGGTGCGGAAGCGAAGCGGCAAGGCGTGCCGATTAAGGGCGAGAACGCTCTTAACTTCACGCTGCCCGTTCCGCAGTCCTGGGACTTGATGCGGTCCGCTCTTGCGCTGCCCGGACAGGACGGCGTGTACGAAGGGCTGACATTGCTGCGGATCACGGATGTTCTTCAGAGCGACGTCTGCAAGGCGGAACTCGAGAAGATCATCAAGCTGATCCAACCTGATGAGGTGAAAAATCCCACCTCTCAAGGTCCTCCTGACGCGACGAAAGCCGCGTAAGGACGGGCGTTTGCACAAGTTCGACTAGCGACTGATCACGCAGCGGCGCCGGTTTCCGGTTCCGCTGCGTGAACGCGGTGCTTCAATCCGTGGGCCTGTGGCCGAGGAAAAGCGACGAGACCCAAAAGCGTTGCTCGCTGACTGAAAACCCAGGCGCCACGCAGTTCCCTCCTGGTGAGAGGCTGGCGATGACGTCTCATTTTCTAACCTCACGTCGGCGGTTCCCTCGCAAGAACCGCTGATGGCGCGTGTCTCCACCCGGGGGATGCGCAGCTCAAGACACCCGGGTGGGAGGGATTTCGATATGACACGATTCATCGCCGTGCACATGCACGATTACCAGCCGCCTCGCGAATCTCCCTACACCGGGAAGATCGAGCGGCAACCGTCGGCGGCGCCGTTTCCCAACTGGAACGCGCGCATCGACCGGGAATGCTACGGACCGAACGGCCGCGCCCGCATCATGGCCGGCAAAAACGTGGTTGGCATCATCAACAACTACGAGTACGCCTCCTACAACGTCGGGCCGACGCTGCTCACGTGGATGGCGGACTACGCACCCGAGACGCTCAATGCCATCATCCAGGGCGACGTGCTCAGCGCCGCACGCCTGAACGGACACGGCAACGCGATTGCTCAGGTGTACAACCACGTGATCATGCCGCTGGCCCATGACCGGGACAAGAAAACGCAGATCGTCTGGGGCATCAAAACGT
>CAZXHW010000575.1:4793-5615 GCA_964639915.1 uncultured Heliomicrobium sp. | reverse complement strand
TACGACGCGAATTTTTAACGCCGCTTGCGAGCCCGAAGTCACAGACCTGGCCGAGTTGCTGGTCAAAATGGGGGCAAAAATCGAAGGCATCAATTCGCCTACGCTGACCATCACTGGCGTTGACGCGCTGAGCGGAGCCGATCATTCCATCATCCCTGACCGCATCGAAGCTGGAACCTTTATCGCCGCCGCAGCCATCACTGGCGGAGAACTGGAAATCACGCATTGCGAACCGTCTCACTTAATGGCTGTGATTGATAAGCTGCGCTCTGTTGGCATCGAAATCCAGCAACCTAACGAAACGACGTTGCGCGTATCGGTAAGCGGCAAGCTCATCGCCAAAGATGTGACCACAGCGGTTCATCCAGGATTTCCGACTGATATGCAGGCGCAGTACATGGCGTTGATGACACAGGCCGAAGGCGACGCCGTTGTCAGCGAAATGATTTTCGAAAACCGGTTTATGCACGCCAGTGAATTGCAACGGCTGGGCGCGCGCATTCGCGTTCATGGCCATTCGGCATACGTTCACGGCCCTACGCCGCTGACCGGAGCGCAATTGATCGCTTCGGATTTGCGCGCTTCGGCTTCGCTGGTGCTGGCGGGATTGGCTGCCCAAGGCGAAACCTGGATTGACCGCGTTTACCACATTGATCGCGGCTACGAAAAAATTGAAGAAAAGCTGCGCGTGGTCGGCGCAGACATCGAGCGAGTCAAGAATTGAAGCCCACAAAAATCGGTTCTGGCTTTAGCGCAACGTCAAACTTCTCGGCTACTCGCTCCTGAATCTCTTTCACCAATTCCAACACTTCGCTAGCCGTT
>CAZXHW010000575.1:0-4783 GCA_964639915.1 uncultured Heliomicrobium sp. | reverse complement strand
CCTCCACGGTTGATGATGGCCAAGGTGTGTTTGGAAGAAATTCCGGCCCGGCCTTTGGTGTAGCCTCGCTGAAAACCGGCGTGTTCGATCAACCAGGCGGCGGGAACTTTCACATTTCCATCAGCAGCCGGAAAGCTCGGCGGACGTTGGCCTCCTGCGGCTTCAAGCTTGGCGAAGGCTTCGGCGGAAAGGATCGGGTTTTTGAAAAATGATCCAGCGCTGCGGCAATCAGGGTCATCTGGAACAATGACCATTCCTTTGCGCAAACGAATTTCGATGATGGCTTGGCGAACTTCCGCAAGGGTTGGTTGATCGCTTCGACCAGCAAAGTAATTTTTCACATCGGGATAACGAAGCGCCGGTTCGCCGCCTTGACGCAGCGCGTAAGTCACTGCCAGAACCACGTAACGGTCACGTTCGGTAGAGTTGAAAATGCTGGTGCGGTAACTGAATCCGCAATCGGGGTTACTGAGTTCGACGATTTGTTTTGTTTGCCGATCAAAGGCGCGAACTTTGATGATAGTTTCACTGACTTCCTGACCATAAGCGCCGACATTTTGCACAGGCGTGCCACCGACAAAACCGGGGATGCCGCTCAAACATTCCACGCCCGCCAAATTGCGTTCGACGCTGTGGCGAACAAAGTTATCCCAATCTTCACCCGCGCCAACCGTAATCTCTTCTGTCCACTTCGATTGGTTTTCATCAGTGGGACAGGTTATGAACCTGTCCCACCCATCACTGCCAGAAATGCCTTTGATCGCGACGCGAACGACCAAGCCGGGAAACCCTTCGCCACTGATCAGCACATTGCTGCCGCCGCCAAGAATGAAGATCGGCAAGTCGCGCACTTCAGAAAACTCCATCGCCAAAATTAACTCTGCTTCGCTTCCGGCCTCGACGAAAAAGCGGGCCGCTCCGCCAATGCCCAGCGTGGTGAGCGGGGCGAGCGGAATGTTTTCCTGCACTGATGAAGGAATTGGCATGTTGATGGGCAAGCGAGACGCCTGCGCTCCCAGCTTAGATTTCGCCGCGCAGGAAAGCGCGGACTTTTTTCATGTCTTCCCATGCTTCGCGCTTTTTGTCTGGCGAGCGCAGCAAATAAGCCGGGTGAAAGGTTGGCAGAACCTTGATCGCAGAGTCTCGCGGATACTCCTGAAACGTGCCGCGAATGCGCGTGATGCCGACTTTGGTTTCCAGCAATCCTTGGGTTGCCGGATTGCCTAGCGTGACAATCAGCTTGGGACGAATCGCCGCAATCTGCCGGAAGGCAAACGGTATACAGGCTTTGGTTTCGTCCGGTTCCGGGTTGCGATTGCCGGGCGGACGCGATTTCAAGGTATTCGCGATGTAAACGTCTTCGCGTTTCAGGTCAATCGCTTCGATCATTTTGGTCAGCAATTGACCAGCTCTGCCAACGAAAGGCCGCCCGCTGGCGTCTTCATCCGCCCCCGGAGCTTCGCCGACGAACATCAGCTCAGCATTCGGATTGCCTTCGCCAAATACGATGTTGGTGCGCGTAGACCACAACTTGCAGCGATGGCAATCGCCAAGATCGCGGCGAATGTCTTCCAGCGTTTCTTTGACAATTATAGGTTCTGACGCTTCATCGCCGCCGAACAGAGTGGCCATTGCAGGAGCAGTTTCTTTTTTCATCGTAATTTCAGGTTGGTGAATGAGCGGCGGCGGCTCAGCGACGATTGATCCAGACTGTAGCGTAGAACTCTCGACTGCTGATTGCTCGGAACGAACTGTTACCGGTTCGGCCAGAATCGCCGGTCGTGTTTCTTCACCGATGTGCGTTATCCCCAGATCGCTGTAATACAGCAAATGTTCTTTTGCCTGCTGAATCAATTCTTTTAACTCTTCGCGCGCGTCCATAATGCTCTCTGGCGTCACCTCAATTTGATAATTTCGTCCAGCACGCGGTCAGCCAGTTCGCGTTTGCTTTGCAGCGGCAATTCGACGCGCGAACCGTCGCGCTTCAAAATCGTCGCGGCGTTAGTTTCCACATCGAACCCAGCGTCAGTGCGCGAAATGTCGTTTGCAACAATCAAATCCAACTTTTTTTCGCGCAGCTTTTTGTCTGCGTATTCCAGCAGCGTTTGAGATTCCGCCGCAAAGCCTGCCACGATTCGCCCGTTGCGATTCGGATCGGCGGCAACCGAAGCAATGATGTCTTCGGTTGGTTCCAATTCAATGGTGATGTTCGCGCGTCCCTGTTTTTTGATTTTCTGCTCGGCACGCTTGGTAGGTCGAAAATCGGCGACGGCAGCGGAGCCAATGAAAACCGTTGTCTCAGCCAAACGGCTCATGACGGCAGCGTACATTTCGCGCGTCGAACGAACGTTGATGGTTTCGATTCCTGCTGGAGCTTGCAGCTTTGTCGGGCCGGAAATCAGCGTGACCCGTGCGCCGCGATCTCGCGCGGCTTCGGCCAGCGCGTATCCCATCTTGCCTGATGAACGATTGGTGATGAACCGAACCGGGTCAAGATCTTCAACGGTAGGGCCAGCAGTCAGCAGGACGTGTTCGGCTGCAAAGTCTTTGGGGGAGTTGGGAGTTGGGAGTTGGGAGTTGGGAGTTAAAACGGAAATTGCCGCTGCGACAATTTCATCGGGTTCGGCCAGACGGCCTACGCCGACTTCGCCACAGGCTTGGTAGCCAACACCGGGTTCAGCAAACTGAACTCCGCGTTCGCGCAGAGTTTTCAGATTCGCCTGCGTCGCCGGGTGATTCCACATTTCGACATTCATCGCCGGAGCGATCAAAACCGGATTTGTATTCGACAGGTAAACCGTCGAAAGAAAATCGTCGGCAATGCCGTGAGCGAATTTGGCCAAAATGTTGGCTGTGGCGGGAGCGATGAGTAATAAATCAGCTTCGCGTGCCGTTGCGATGTGTTCAATGGCGGAATGATCCGGCTGCGCAAACATTCGGACAATGACCGGTTGGCCGGAAAGGGCTTCAAAAGTGGCTGGCCGGACGAACTCAGTCGCGTGCTGGGTCATTATCACGCGCACCTGTACACCGGCTTTCTGCAAGCCGCGCAAAACTTCAGCGGCTTTGTAAGCGCCAATACAGCCTGTGACGCCGAGCAGGACTTTCATAGTCGCGGCCTGATTGCTTAAGGAAGTGAAAGAGGGACGGAGGGAAGGAGGGATTGAGGGCATGAATTTCGACGCTCTCAATCCCTCTTTCTCTCCGTCCCTCCGTCTTGGAGACTATTTTTCGACGGTTTCTGTGATCTCAAAACCGATCAAACCGCGTTCGACTTCTTCCAGTGCGACGCGGGTCGGTTTGATGCTGTTGGTCATCTTGACGCGAGCCATCGCACCTTTCTGAATTTGTTTGCTGCGTTTGGCAGCAATCAGAATTTTGCGGTACTTGCTGTCAATTACGGGCACATTTAATTCTTTTTCTAGTTCTTCCATTTCACTTCCTCCATTTGATTGCTAAAAAGCTTATCCGAAAGTTTTGATGATCTCTTCGGCCATTTCGCCACGCTGCCGGATGCGGCAACGCTCGGCCAGAATAATGGCAACCAGTTCGTTGATCGCCTGATTCAAATCATCGTTGATAATTGCGTAATCAAAATTCTTATAGTGCGCCAGTTCGCCTATCGCGTTCCGAAGTCGGGTTTGCAAATCTTCTGCGCAATTCGCTCCCCGCGTGTCCAACCGTTCAAGTAGTGTTTGATATGACGGCGGCAGAATAAAAACCCCGACAGCATCATAAAACAACCGCCGAGCTTGTTCTGCGCCTTGAACATCAATTGTCAAGATTACATCGAACCCTTTGCCACGAAGTTCTTCAACCAACCGGCTGGACGTGCCGTACAAATTCCCATGAACTTCGGCCCATTCCAGAAAGTCACCGCGTTCAATTCTTACCCGGAATTCGTCGTAAGAAACGAAATTGTAATGAACGCCATCTTCTTCGCCATTTCGTGGCGCCCGTGAAGTATACGACACGGATGGCTTAATCCGGCTATCCCGCCGCAGAACTTCGTTAACCAGCGTCGTTTTGCCAGCGCCAGAAGGGGCAGAAACAATAATCAGGTTGCCAATCATTCGACGTTGTTTGCCTGCTCTCGCAGCTTTTCGACTTCGGTTTTGATTTCAATTGCCGCGTCGCAGATCGAAAGCTCCGAAGATTTTGACAGAATAGTGTTTGCTTCGCGGTTGGTTTCCTGCAATAGAAAATCCAGTTTTTTGCCAATTTCACCATCGCCACTCAGCAGCTCTTTTAGCTGAACCAAGTGGGATTTCAGACGGGTGATTTCTTCGGTAATGTCGCTGCGCTCGGCCAGATACGCCACTTCCTGTGCCAGCCGCGTTTCGTCAATCGTTGTTTTTTCCAGCAACTCTGTGACACGTTTTCGCAGCTTTTCGCGATACGCATCAACCAGGCCGTCTGCTCCGGAAATAATCAACTCGACTTGTTTTTCGATTCGTTCAACGCGGGCGAGCAATTCTTTTTGAAGTTCATGCCCTTCGACGGCGCGCATTGCCACCAGCGAAGTCAGCGCCTGCGTCAGGGCTTCTTCGACCCCTTGCACAACTGCATCGCTTAAACCGCCGCCGCTGGTTTGCGCCAACAGTACATTCGGCAATCGGGCAATCGTCGCCAGATCAGGTTCGCCCGTCAGTTCGAACTCTTCGCGCATGGTTTTGAGCGCCGCCAGATAACCGCGAATCAACGGACGATTCAATTCATACGCAGTATCGGCGGTTTGCGCAAAGTTGATGGTTACATCCACACGGCCACGCGAAAGCGCGGC
>CAZXHW010000574.1:0-5615 GCA_964639915.1 uncultured Heliomicrobium sp. | reverse complement strand
TCAACACTCCCCGGCGAAAATGCTCTAAATACAGTCTGGGGACGTATTTGCCAGCTACAGTTTCGTTCACGCCAGGATGGTTTCCCGCAGTATTTACCAAATTGTGCCATCCGCTTTCGGTGGAAATGACAGGCTTGCCACTTGCGACTTGATTTACCAGGTTCAAATACCACGTCAAACTGCCATACCCATTGGCTCCCCAGCCTTCTGTTCCCGGGTTTCTTCCAAAGTAGTAGTTATTCAAACTGGCATAATCAACCCACGAATTGATGTTCCCCAGTTGAATATAAGCATCGGTGGATACCAGCGATGGCATGACAACCTTCACATTTGCAGTCTGCGGATCGGTCTTGATTGCCCTGTAGAGTTCCTGCTGATAGCTGCGAGTTACAGATGGCCAATTTGCGCCAATTGTACTTTCGGGCGATTTTGGCCCTTCAATAGCAATGACAGAGTTGTATTTTTTGATGAATTTGTTTGCTAGAGGCCCCGTAACATTTGGCGGGTTTGAAACCATCTGAAACTTGAACCCGAGCGATCCTAATTGACTGATTTTGGTCTCCAAATTCACGTCATTGGGCTTGATCTCATCCCGCAGATTTCTGATACCAAGTTCAATCAATCTTGGTTTAATGAGCTGGTCATAACTGCCATAAGCCGTGGCAGTGCTTGCCAAGTGAATATTCATGCCCAGACTGTCAATAAACTCTCCCGCTTGCCGGGCATTTACTTGCGAAATTCCCTGCGCCAACAATGGGCGCAATAATTGATTCCCGGAAAACGTCCAGACAAAGACAATCGCCAAAATTGTCAAAAAGACAATGATTCCTTTGCCGAAGATATTTCTATTTTCTGCTTTCATATTCCCCCTCTTACCTGGTGTGAAATGTCTGTCCCCAGACCTAAACCTTCTTCAAGTTTCGGCAGCAAAGCCAATATTCCCGTATCGGTTCGACAGAAGGAAACAAGCGCAATCCAACTGAAAACTGACTTCAGGAAAATGACGAATTTGCTTGGGAAGTGAATACTCCCATGCCTAAATTTTTTGTCTGGGGATGCTACGATTGTGGGGTCGAAAACAAGCCAATAACAGCGTGATTCGTGAGCAGGGCATACAACTGTTAAACGCTAATATGATAATTCTATCTGGCTCTTTGGCGCTAGGAACCTACCATAGTGGCTAGGTTCTGGCCATAGTCTAATCTAAGATTTTTTGCTGAAGCTGAAAATTAACGGAATGTCAGACAAAAAGAGACAAGCCCTGTCTTCTGTTCGCCTCCACACGACATAAGGATTCCAGTAGTTCACCAAACTTAATCACCAGCGGCCAGCCTCAACAAGCTGGATTTCAACTTCATTCGATAATTTCCCATCGTGCCAGAAACACACGCTGGTGTTGCCAGGTTCCAGTCCGGGAGGAATAGGAACATTGATTTGTGTCAGAGAAGAATATTGAGGATCGCCAGGAGGCCCAACATAGGTAGGATGGATTCCATAACCTCCGACTTCAACGCGCACTTCCCACCGCCTGGCGTCTTTCGGCAGGCTTTCAGCCCAGATTGACAGGCCGGAACTGCGTCCACGGCGCGGAAAGTTATGATCAAAAGTGGTCGGATTGATTACATCCAGAATGCGAAGCGAGGGTGAAACACTTTCAGGTTTATCATTCCATCGGCGATAAGCCTTGACCGCAGCGCGCGTGTCGCTTCGGAAAAGCAACTCAACACGTGCAAATCCGGCGGAGCGCGCCATCTGAACCATGCATTCCAGGTTCGGCGCCCACCAGTTGTCATACTGCCCGCCTAATTCATCAAATTCGTAAAACTCCATCGCCGGTTCGCCGCCTTCGCGCATCTTGTCAATGATGTGAGACTCGATCACAGCAAAATCGCGCGTCAATTCGCAGACGTTTTCCAGCGCCAGCAATGGATGCCGCAGGTGATACAGCACGCCCATAAACAACACGATGTCGAACGAACCAAGATTGTCCTTGCCAATTTCGTAAACGCTACGTTCGTGAAATTCGGCTTTGGAGTTTAAGGCTTGGCGGGCAGCAAAGAAATTGCTCGGATGCCAGCAATCAACCGAAATAACCTTTGCGCCTCGACGCTCGGTTTCAAAGGTATAAAAGCCGTCCCAGCAACCAATGTCCAGCAACGTTTTTCCGCTTAAATCTTCTGGCAATTCCAGACTGCGATAAATGCCTTGCAGTTCTGCCAACGAATGCACGCCCGCCGTAACAAGCCCATTGCCAAGATCAATGCTGTGCCACCAGGAACCGGAAAGCAGCATTTCGTTCTGCTCAATACCTACTTGCCGTACCTGTTCGCGCAACTCACCGTTACTCATCGCGATTCCTCAGACTTACCATTGCCCACCTTCAACCAAGTTAATTTCGAAATTGTTTGAAAGTTGATTGCCATTCCAGACGCTGACCATGTTTTTGCCCAGTTCCAAGCCCAGCGGCACAGGAACATTGATCTGCCAGTTCCCTTCCTCGCCCCATTTGCCGACGTAAACCGGCCTGGCGCCGAAGCCGCCGATTTCCACGCGAACGGTGTCGCGTGTGGCGGTTTCCGGCAAACCTGAAACTGACAACG
Organism: uncultured Heliomicrobium sp.; assembly: GCA_964639915.1. Classification (GTDB taxonomy): domain Bacteria; phylum Acidobacteriota; class Blastocatellia; order RBC074; family RBC074; genus RBC074. The sequence goes on along the minus strand of CAZXHW010000574.1, from coordinate 3,015 downwards.
CCAACACCGCGTTTCGACCTCGGCGAGGCAAGGTGTGATCCAGATTCACGGCATTCAAAACATCCACAATCTTCAGCGAAGGCACAGCTTCCTGCGGTTTGTCATCCCAGCGGCGATGGGCTTTGATCACGACGCGGGTATCTTGCCGCCGCAAAACTTCGACGCGAACAAATCCTGCGGTTCGTGTCATCTGAACCAAACATTCGACGTTCGGCCCCCACCAGTTGTCATACTGGCCACCGAGTTCGTCCATTTCATAAAACTCCATCACCGGATGTTTGGTGTCGAACAAATTGTCAATTTGGTGAGTTTCGATGACGGCCAAATCGCGCGTCACTTCGCAAACCTGTTCTAGCGCCAGCAAAGGGTGTTTGACGTGATACAGCACCCCCAAAAAGAAGACGACATCAAATGCGCCGAGCTTTTCTTTCGTCACTTCATAAACGCTGAGTTCGTGAAACTCCGCCTTGGACTTCAGTTCATCGCGGGCAACAAAGAATTTTTCGGGCCGCCAGCAATCCACCGAAGTGACTGATGCGCCCTGGCGTTCCGCTTCGAAGCTGTAAAAGCCATCCCAACAACCGATGTCCAGAACCCGTTTGCCCTGCAAATCCGGCAACAGAAATTTCGCGAAGTTGTCGCGGAGTTCTTCGATCTTGTGCGCGCCGGGAGTGATTCGCCCATCCCCCAGGTCAATGCTGTGCCACCAACCGGTCATGGTTAGCGCATCGCGTTGGCTGGCGGCGGTGTTATCCAGAATTTGTCGTAGTTCGTTATCTTTTGAAATGGTAGTCATTTGAAATCAGAGATTTGAAATTCACTGTCAGTGGTGGTATCTGTGACGCCGCTTATGAGAATCGGGCTTGACGCTATCCCATTGGTCGCAGCGAAAACAGGGATTGGGCATTATACGGACGCGCTGGCATCCTCGCTAGCGCGCATTCATTCTGACCATCAGTATGTCTTACTTTCTCCCTTTGATTTCGCATTTCATTCCGGCAACGGCACTCCGCCAAATCTGAGCAAACTTTTCTTTCCGGTTCGCTCGGTTTTTCGGAAGTGGTGGCTGGCCGGATTGCCTGCAATGCTGAGACTATCTCCGCTGGACGTGTTTCACGGAACGAATTACTGCATTCCGGTGTTTTCAAATTGCCCGACAGTGGTGACGATTCACGACCTATCCCTGTTCACGCAGGCGCACACGCACGAAGACGAAAACGTCAAACGCGGCAAGCGCCGAATGCCGCTGATGGCACGCCGAGCAACCAGGATCATCGTGCCAAGCGAATTCACCAAACGCGAAACCATTGAGTATCTGGGTGTTCGAGAAGACAAAGTTCAGGTCATCTTTGAAGCTGCGCGCGACCGAATGAAGCCGATTCCAGCCGCCGAATGCCAACCGACGCTTGAAAAATATCAGCTTCGGCAGCCGTATTTGCTGTATGTCGGAACCATTGAACCGCGCAAAAATCTGCTGACGCTGATTCGCGCCTTTGACGAACTGCTGCGAACAACGAAACATCGCCCGCAGTTGGCGCTCTGTGGCGGCAAAGGCTGGCTCTACGAAGAAGTGTTCAAGCTCGTCCAGGAATTGAAGCTAACGGATCAGGTTCGCTTCACCGGCTACGTCGCTGACGAAGATTTACCCGCGCTATATTCGGCGGCAGAAGCTTTCGTGTATCCATCGCTGTACGAAGGGTTTGGGTTGCCTCCGCTGGAAGCGATGGCTTGTGGAACGCCGACCATCACCAGCAATGTGTCTAGTTTGCCGGAAGTCGTAGGGCAGGCTGGTCTGACGCACGATCCCAACGACTGGCAAACTTTGACGGCCCATATCGTCCGGCTGCTTAATGATAAATCCGCGCGTGAACATTTCAAGCAAGCCGGAATCACGCAAGCCGCACTTTTTTCCTGGGATCGTGCCGCACGCGAAACGCAGAGGGTTTATGATGAGGTAGTCGCGAGTCGTTAATTGCCGCCATAGAATTTCTTATTCGACAACTGTCCTTGTTCCCGACTCCCGATTTCCGACTACTCAACTATGAGCCGACTAAATTCCATTTTTCGCAACCTGCGCCTGCTTCTGACGCGCGAAATTACCGAGCAAATTGGCGAAACCGAAGCTCGGTTAAACCAGCGTGCAGATAATTACGAACGAGCCATTGACCAGCGCATTGATGAACGATCTGTTGCCATAGATCAACGGCTGGATGAACGTGAAGCTGCCTCAGAACGTCGAGCCGATGAGCGCTTTGATGAAAGATCGCAAGCGAACGACCTGCGGCTGGACGAGCGTTTTGCCGCAATTGAAAAAAACATTGACGACCGCTTCGTTGCCCTGGATCACCGGCTTGACGAAAGAATGGAGAAGCACGAACGAAAAGTGGATGCGATGATCCGCCAGTTTTCCACCGACATCGTTGAGCGCAACGACGTAATGCTGCAATTGTTTGAGCAAAGGCTGGACAAGCAACGCCGCGAACTGAAGGCACTGCGAGAATCCGGCGGTCCACGAATCCAGGCTTCAACGTCAGCAACCGCCGACGAACCATCCGAATCAACAGACGACTCACACAGTCAACTGACTTCATTTCGAAAACTCGCCAACGTCACATCGCACGCAACAACCAAGGTCAAACAATCCGGCGCCGCGCCGCTTTACCACCAAATTCTGGAATGGAAAAAAGTTGCCGGTGAGGGGTTGGACAACTTTTCGCCGGACGAAAAAGAAGTTGTGGATTACATACTCAGCTTCATTGACGACCCGAAAGAGCTTCATTACGTCGGCCAGCACATGCGGCGTTTCGTTTCCACGCTTCAACGGATTCCCCCTGCGCAAAAAAGTTCAGACCGATTGCTGGAACTCGGCAGCCTGTCGCACATTGCTCCGGCGGTCAAAAAGTATTGTGGCTACAACGAAGTTCATTGCGCCGACTTCTGGCAATCGGAGCAAAAATCCGTCTTCGAAGCCGTCACCCAGCGAAACAAGGATCGCCAGCCGGAAACCCATACTTT
>CAZXHW010000573.1:0-5618 GCA_964639915.1 uncultured Heliomicrobium sp. | reverse complement strand
ATGGCGCAACTTGGGGAATCGTAGTTCTTTACAAACTTTTTAAGCGGTCTCCTACGGGACTTTATTGTTTGTTACGCTTACCCAGCGATGAATCGCTGGGCTATTTTCGGTTGTCCTTCCAGGACAACTTTGCCTATCTTTAACGTACTACGCCGCTCAGCGGGCTGCTGGCGCTGGCGTAAAGCCGTTTGGGCATTCTTCCCGCCAGATACGCCAATCGTCCCGCTTGCACGGCCAGCTTCATTGCGTCGGCCATCGAACCCGGGTCTTCGGATTCGGCGATGGCGGTGTTCATCAACAATCCATCCACGCCCAGTTCCATCGCCAGACAAGCGTCTGAAGCTGTGCCGACTCCGGCATCCACAATGATCGGAACGGCGGTGATCTCTTCGCGCATAATGCGCAGGTTGTTCGGGTTCTGAATGCCCAAACCTGATCCAATCGGCGCAGCCAGCGGCATGACCGCCGAAGCTCCGGCGTCAATCAGCTTCTTCGCCATAATCAGATCGTCGGTGAAATATGGCAGCACGGTGAAACCTTCTTTGACCAGAATTTTCGTCGCTTCCAGCGTGGCTTCGTTGTCAGGGAAAAGGGTTTTTTGATCGCCGATGACTTCGATTTTGACCCAATCGGACAAGCCGACTTCGCGCGCCAGCCGCGCAGTTCGCACGGCTTCTTCGGTGGTGTAACACCCGGCGGTATTGGGCAGAATGGCGAAGCGTTTCAGGTCAATGAAATCCAGCAGCGAAGGTTGCGAGCGGTCTGTAATGTTCACGCGGCGAACGGCGACGGTAATCATTTCCGCGCCGCTGCGCTCGAAAGCGTCCACCATTTGTTCGTTGCTTCGATATTTTCCAGTGCCAATGATCAGGCGCGAACTGAATTCGCGGCCTGCAATAATGAGTTTGTCTTTCATAGGATTGCTCGATTTGAATGTTGGTTGTTGACAGAGAATGAACTATAGCGGCTGAGTTTCGGGCGAGCAAACCTGCGAGGAATTGATTGCTGCTGGGCCGGCTGTTTTATCCCAATGGTTTGTCCGAGCGGATTTTTTGCATTTCTCCACTGAAATCCCTGGATTCCTAGGGTAGCTTGAAGCGGTTGGACTGAAGCTGGTATTGTTCACGGGCCTGCACACCTCGAATTTGAATTGCACGCGGCAAAACCGACCGGTTGAAACCGCATTTTCCAGAGTGGAAACAAGATTTTTATGACCAATTTGAAATGCCGTTTGTTTTTGTTGGCCGTTATGATTGCCGCATTTTCGGCGATTACAGCGCAAGCTCAATTGACGTTTGATCGCCCGAAGACCGAACCGCCGCTCGACAATCCGTACAACATCAGTTTGCCGCGCGAAAAAATTCTGGAAGGCGTGCGCGGAGTGCTAAAAACCTGCTCCTTGCAAATTGACGAAGAACTGAGCAGGCCGAATGAAGGGAAAATTGTGACGAAACCCGTCAATTTCTCAAAAGGAGTGACGACGAAAAGCGATCTGGAATATCTTTCAACTTTGCCAGCGGGTGACGTTCGCAACTGGGTGCAGGGAAGATTTGCTTTGGAAATTACAGCCGTGCCGCTGGACCAGAAAAAATCGCAGTTGCTGATTTCCGCGAATATTCAAGGGCGCGTTTCTGACGTGCTAAATCCCAACAAATGGATTGATTGCCGCTCAAACGGCAGATTGGAAGACGAAGTGCTGCGCGGAATGGCGGGCAAGATTCTGGGCATTGATCTGAGCCAGAAAAATAGCAGCGGCCGCAGCTCGCGGCGAATTGTAACTTGCGAGTATTGAGGCGATGTTTTTGAAAGTTCTTGTGCTTATCGGTTGTTTGCTTCTCATTGCTCCGGCGGTGAAGGGGCAGACTGCCGGCACGGGGCAAATTCCCCCGCCCGAAGAACAGAACGAAACCATGCTTGATACGCTCAGGCGGATGAAGATCAAGCGCGAAGAGGAAGAGCACAAAAAAACGCTCAGCAAAGGCTTTCAAATCAAACAGAATGTGGAAGCTCTGCAAAAAGACGCTGCCAATGGACGGTTGCCGCTGTCGGCGGAAAAGCGATTGAAAGAGATCGAAAAATCCGCCAAACAGATTCGCTCAGACTTTGGCGGCTCAAAAGACGAAGAATTGGAATCGCCGCCGAACAACTTGGATGACACATTGAAACGTTTGAGCGACGCCGGAACGCAGTTGAATGAGCGTTTGGCCAAGACTTCGCGACAGGTGATCTCAGTCGCAGTTGTTGAAAGCGCTACGGACATCATTCAATTGGTGAAGATTCTTCGCACGTTTCTGAATTGAATTTTGCTCGCTTAGCTCTGTCTGAATAGGATCAATCCCTGACAGGAGACATGTTATGCGCCGCAGATTTGCCCTTTTGCTGCTGGCTATGGCATTTGCGCTGACCCAGGTCGGCGCGCGCCAGCAAGACCCGCCCAAGCAAGACCCGCAAAAAAACGAAGCGACAGACACCTTAAAGTTTGAAACCAAGCTGGTGGTTCTGAATGTCGCGATCACGGACATCAATGGGCGTTATGTTAACGGGTTGAAAGAAAAAGACTTCAGCATTTTCGAAGACAAAAAGCCGCAGCAAATTATTGACTTCATTTCTGATGAACGGCCCTTTTCGGTGGCTATCCTGCTGGATACCAGCCTGAGCATGGAAAACAAGCTGACGTTGGCGCGGGCGGCTTGCGCCAAATTTGTCGAAGGGTTGCGCGAAGGCGATACCTTCGCCATTTACAGCTTTGGCGGCTTTAAGGTGAAGCAGTATCAGGATTTCACTGAAATTCATGATGTGCCCGATTCCGTTTGGGATATGAAAGTGGAAGGTGAAACGCCGCTTTATGATGCGATTGTAAAAGCTTCCGACGCGCTGGCGCAGCGGCCTGAACGCCGCCGTGCGATTCTGGTTGTTTCCGACGGAGCGGATACGAAAAGCAAAGCTTCGCTGGATCAGGCGCTGAGGAAAACGCTGGATGCTTCAGCTTCGATTTACGCAGTGGATTTAAGCGATGCTTCGGTTTACAAGTCGCATCCGCGCGATAGCGGCGCGGAAATCATGAAAGACTTAACTGCCAAAACCGGCGGCAGGTTCTTTGCCGTAGCGGGTGGTGGCAAATTGCGAGACGCTTTTTCTGACACGGTGGATGAACTGAGGCAGCAGTACACGCTGACTTACGAATCCGCCAATGACCGTTATGACGGCAAATGGCGCGCGGTGGAAGTTCGCATCGAAAAACCGGCGCTCAGCGTTCGCACTCGGCAAGGGTATTACGCCCGCAAACAAAAGGGATAAAACATAAGGAGTGGCAATTTTGAAAAATCGCCCCTCCTTTCCTATCTGAATTTAGCCTCAGTTACAGCCTGATGATTTTATGATCGAAACGTCCGTCGTGTAATCCACGCGTGGTGTTTCGTGTATCCACCACCAGATTGGCATTTTCGACCAACCATCCGTAATCAATCTTGCGATGGTCTGTGACGATAATCACGCAATCCGATTCCGTTACCAAAGCCTGTGTCAGCTCTACGCCGTGCAGCCGGGAACCATTTCCTTCCAAATGAACTTCTGACACGAAAGGATCGTGGAAACAGACTTCAGCACCCAGTTCCTGCAACTGTTCGATAATTGCCAATGCAGGGCTTTCGCGCATGTCGTCAATGTCGCGCTTGTACGCCACGCCCATAATCAGCACTTTCGATCCATTAACGGATTTGCGGTGATTGTTCAAAGCTTTGGTCACCAATTCGACGACGTGTTCCGGCATGCGCGAATTGACTTCTTCGGCCAGTGAGATAAAACGCGCTTCAAACCCGTGCATGCGCGCTTTCCAGGACAGGTAGTGCGGGTCCAGCGGAATGCAATGTCCACCGATTCCAGGCCCGGGATAAAACGCCATGAAGCCAAATGGTTTGGTGGCCGCCGCCGCGATGACCTCCCAAGTGTCTATGTTGAGTGTGTGGCAAAGTTGCGCCAGTTCATTGACCAAGCCGATGTTTACCGCTCTGAAAGTGTTTTCCAGCAGCTTGCAGGTTTCGGCAACGCGCGCTGAGCTGACCGGATGAACTTGGTCCACGATTGTGGCATAAGCGGCCGCAGCGACTTCTGCGCTGGTGGCAGTGACTCCGCCAACGACTTTGGTGATGTTTTTCGTGTTGTATTTTTCGTTGCCGGGATCAACACGTTCGGGCGAAAAGGCCAGAAAGTAATCTTCGTCCAGTTTGTGGCCGGTTTCGTCGAACATCGGTTTCAGCACTTCATCGGTAGTGCCGGGATAGGTGGTTGATTCCAGAATAATCAACTGGCCTGGGCGCATTCCTTCCTGGATCTTTTCCGAAGCCGCCAGGATGTAGGAAACATCCGGGTCTTTGGTTTTTCTGAGCGGCGTGGGGACGCAAATGATGATGATGTCCTGTTCCTTCAACTGCGCGAAATCAGTCGTTGCGCTTAGCTTTTTCGCCGCGACAAGCTCGGCTACGTGCGAGGTTGGCACATCCGGGATGTAAGATTCGCCCCGATTGAGTGCGTCAGCTTTTCGCGCATCCACTTCAAAACCTTTTGAGTCAAATCCGCTTCCCGCAAATTCAACCACCAATGGCAACCCGACATATCCCAGCCCGATAACGCCAACTTTCGCTGTACGCGAAGCAATTTTTTCCAATAGTACGTGTTTGTTGTTGTTCACCTGATTTTCCTTTTCCGATTCTTGCAGACTGATTCATTCTAGGGGAGCCGAATAGATGTTAACTGATTTTTGGAGAGTGTTTGCGGGTGATCAGAATCAGTGTCGGGTAATTTCTGGGGGATCACGCCTTAAACCTAGAGTCCTGTGGGGTCAGAAGGAAGGTTTTTTACAATGTTTAGTGGCCCAGGCTCAAGTCTTTTTTTAATTTTTTTGTCGCGTTGACCTTTTTCCGAAGCGCGTGTTAGGGTAAATCCCTGATTTGGTTGAGTTCTTTTCATGACTTTCAGGTGCTCGCTGACCGTTTTACGGACGCGAGAGAATAGGGAAGCGGGTGAAAATCCCGCGTGGTCACCGCCACTGTAAGGCCGATACTTGCCGACGATGCTGAATGCCATTGCGCTTTTTTGCGCGAGAAGGTTGCTCGACGGTGCAGGCCAAGCCAGGAGACCTGCCTGAAAGTTTTTCGACGACTCTTCGGCTGAAAGAGCACGGCGGCTGGTTTTTCAGGCAAAATCTCCTTTTGGATTTCTAGTCTTCAAGCCTCAGACGCGCGCTTTTTTAGCCGCTGTGTCTGGGGCTTTTTGCTTTTGAAGCGTATGGAAAATCCACGGAAACATATCCGGAAAATCTTGCTGACTGGCCTTGCGGCGGTTTTGTTGGCTTTTGGAATGGCCGCTTGTTCTCAGCGCAAGGCCGAATCGGAAACGGATACCTTTCTGCCGATTACGGACAATCTGGGTAGGGAAATCAGGGTTAAATACCCACCGCAACGCATCATCTCCCTGGCTCCGAGCGTCACCGAAATGCTGTTTGCCCTTGGACTTAACGAGCAAATCGTTGGGGTGACAAGTTATTGCGACTTTCCCGAAGAAGCGAAAAAGAAAGAAAAAGTCGGCGATACGCTCAATCCGAACCTGGAACGATTGATTGC
>CAZXHW010000572.1:0-5619 GCA_964639915.1 uncultured Heliomicrobium sp. | reverse complement strand
ATATTACAGGGCGCATTCCTTCGGCAACAGAAGTGACGGGTTTTCTGGCCGACACCAGCGCCACCAAGCGCGATGCGCTGGTGGACAAGCTGATTGGTTCGCCGGAATACATTGATAAATGGACGATGTTTTTCGGCGATCTGTATAAAAACAACGCCCGTTCAACTAACGTCAATCGTTTTTCAGGCGGACGCGATGGCTTTTACAACTATATCAAGGACGCCGTCAGCAAAAACAAGCCCTACAACCAAATGGCCAAAGAAATGATTGCCAACGATGGCGACAACTTTGTGCAAGGCGAAGTCAACTTTATCGTCGGCGGCACGGTTCCGATGGGCCCCGCGCAGGACACAATGGACGGCACCGCCGTTGAAGTGTCACGTGCCTTTTTGGGAATCAACGCGACAGACTGTTTGCTCTGCCACGACGGAGCCGGTCACCTGGATTCGGTAAATCTGTGGGGATCACAAAAAACGCGGCTTGACGCCTGGGGAATGTCAGCATTCTTTGCACGCACGCGCCGTCAGCGGCAAGTGCTGTCTCCGCAACCCAACTACGCAAAATTCATCGTTTCGGAAAATCCGGCAGGCGAATATCAACTCAACACAACCACGGGCAATCGCCAGGTTCGAGAACCCATCAGCGGCCAAAGCAACGTTGCTCCCAAATACTTTTTAGGCGCTGGCGGCGGAGTCAATGCCGGAGAAAATCGCCGTCAGGCAATGGCTCGGTTGGTCATAGCCGACAAACAATTTGCTCGCGCAGCGGTCAATTACATCTGGGAAAAGCTGATGGTCGAAGCGCTGGTTTCACCGTCGAATGCTTTCGATCCTGCCAGGCTGGATCCGGCGGCAAGTTTGCCATCCGGCTGGACGCTGCAACCGGCCAACGCTGAACTCTTGAATTCTCTGGCGGATGAATTCATCAAACAGAATTACGACATCCGTAAACTGATCGCGCTGATCGCCAAATCCAACACCTATCAACTGTCTTCGCAGTATTCCGGCACGTGGAGCCTGTCGCTGGTTCCGTATTACGCGCGGAAATTCATTCGCCGTCTGGACGCCGAGGAAATTCACGACGCAATTCTAAAAGCCACCAATTTCACCGCCACGTACCAGATGCGCGATTCGCTGAACCAAAATACCTTCACCGTCAATTGGGCCATGCAGTTGCCTGACACACTGGAACCCAGAACCAATCCGCAGATCGCCAACTTCATGAACTTGTTCATTCGCGGCGACCGCGATGTGAAGCCTCGCTCGCTGGAACCTTCAATCCAGCAATCGTTGTCGTTGATGAACAACACGTTCGTGATGGGCAAAATTCATCAAGCCAACGCCGGTTCGGCAGTGGCCACGCTGCTGGCCAACACTGCGCTGACCAATCAACAAATCGTCACGCAATTGTTCCTGAACACGTTGTCGCGTAATCCGCGTCAGGATGAACTGGATGCTTTGCTGCCGCTGTTCTCTTCTCAGGGCAAACGACAAGCGACCGAAGGCATTCAGTGGGCGCTGTTGAACAAGATGGACTTTATTTTTAACTACTGAACTGACTGAGTGTCCGTAGCCCCACCGTCAGAGAGGGCTGATTTACTGAGCAAAGCCCTTGCTCACGCGCGGGCTACTGACACGGCAAGAGGTGAATATGGCGAACAAATTTTATAAAGAATTGAACGACACCAAAGCGCCGCGGGGAATCACGTCTCCGCTTACCGGCCCAACGCTCGGTCGGCGCGACTTTTTCAAGCTGGCAGGCGGAACCGTTGCCGGAGCATTAGTAACAACCGGAATGACTCAGGAAGCGCTAGCCGCAAGCGCGGTCAGCGCGGTCGCTCCGGAACTAATCAACCGGGCGCGCTATTGCATCTTCGTGCTGATGACAGGCGCGCCGTCGAGCATGGACACTTTCGACTTGAAGGTTGGTTCGTGGACGCCTTCGGATTTCAATCCGACCAGCTTCAACGGCACTATGTTCCCGCAAGGGTTGATGCCCGAAATGGCCAAGCAGATGAACCGGTTTGCCATCGTCCGCAGCATGCGCGCTCCGGCCTTGGTGCATCCGCTGCAACAAACCTGGGCGCAAATTGCCCGCAGTCCAAGCTCTGCGCTCGGCAAAGTCGCGCCAAACATCGGCAGCGTCGTTTCGTTGGAATTTGAATCGCAGCGAACCGCCAATCAGAAATTGCCCGTGTTCGTTTCGCTGAACACAAATCTGAACATTGTTGGATCGGGATATTTCAATGGCTTGCACGCGCCTTTTGATGTCACGGCAGCGCCAACCGGCTTGGGAAGTTTGGCGAATGCCGACGGCCAAGCCACGTTCGAAGCTCGCTACACCGCGCTGAAATCCATTGATACGCGGTTGCGGTCGAATTCGCCGCTGGGTGACGACGCCACAACGATGGGTAGTTTTTATGATCGCGGCAAATCCATGATGTATGACCCGGCGGTGGATGCCGTGTTCAAATTCACGACTGAAGAGCAAGTTCGCTACGGTGGAACCTCCACGGTGGGGCAGCAAACCGTCAACGGAAACGGGTTTGGCAATTCGTGCATCGTGGCGCGCAACCTGGTCAAAGCGAATTTGGGAACGCGCTTCATTCACGTTCGCCACGACGGCTGGGATCATCACGACGATATTTACGATAAAACCGACGACACGCGGCTTTACGGCAGAGCCAACGAATTCGACTTGGGAATGTCCGCTCTGTTGAACGATCTGGCTTCGTCGCCGGGGTCGAACGGCGGCACCTTGCTGGATGAAACCTTAGTGGTTTGGATGGGAGAATTTGGCCGCACGGTTGGCGCCTTGACTGGGCAAAATGGTCGCGACCATTACTTCCAGCACTTCGCCTGCTTTGCCGGAGCCGGTGTCGCGGGCGGCAAAGTCATCGGCACAACCAGCGCTGACGGCGGATTCATCACCGAACCCGGCTGGTCTGCGGGTCGTCCGGCGCAATACGAAGACATTGCCGCAACGATCTATTCGGCGATGGGAATTGATTACACAAAAATTCTGAACGACGATCCCTTCGGACGCGGATTCGAATACGTTCCCTTTGCCGCGCAAGGCTTGTGGCAGCCAATCAACGATTTGTTTGCCCGCAGCGGAGCGGCTCCGTCACGCGGGCCGCTTTCGCCACGCGACACTGGCCGCCGCATCGGGTAAGCCAGAAGGCAACGGCTGCAACAATGTAATCGCTCGTTTCAGTTTCCATCTGCCGTTTCCCATTTGTCATTTGTCATTGCACGCACGCCAAAGCAATGACAAATGACAAATCAACAATGGCAATTGGAAAATGAAGATGGTGAAACCTGCCTCTTCAAACTCATCCGCCAAGTTTTCCTGCTGCGATCTCTGCTGTAACATAACCGCCGTTCACAGATTCAACTTTCTCGGAGATTACAAATGAAAAAGCTTTTTCTTCAACTGGCGCTCGGCCTTTGCCTGAGCGCGTTCGCGCAACCCGCATTGGCGCAAGCCCCAAGCTACGCCGATGCAGTTCTTGGCCGTTGGGACATCACTGTTCAAGCCGCTGACGGCACGACTTATCCTTCTTGGCTGGAAGTCCGACTGCGCAAAGAAAATGAACTGATGGCCAGCTTTGTGGGCCGTTTCGGCAGCATGCGCTACGCCAGCAAAGCCGAATACAGCAACGGCCAACTGACCGTCGTCATCCCCGCGCAATATGAAGCCGCGCCGAAAGAACTGGTCTTCACTGGCAAACTCAGTGGCGAGCAACTGGCCGGAACCGTCGGCGATGAAACTGGCAAAGCAATTCCGTGGAAAGGCAAACGCGCTCCGGCGCTAACGCCCGCGAAAAGCGTCAGTTGGGGCAACCCGATTCAACTGTTCAATGGCAAAGACCTGACTGGATGGAAGCCGCGCAACAATAACAATCCGAATTGCTGGAGTGTCGCCAACGGCCTGATGACGAACAAAACGCCCTGCGCCGACATCATCAGCGAACAGAAATTCACCGACTTCAAAGCCCATATCGAATTTCAGGTTCCGGCCAACGGCAACAGCGGCGTGTATTTGCGAGGCCGTTACGAAGTCCAAATCAGCGATGGCTTCAATCAAGTGCTCGACAGTTTGCGCCTGGGAGCCGTCTACGGCTGGCTGAAACCGCTGGTGAACGCGGCGAAAAATCCCAGCGAATGGCAAACGCTGGACATCACACTCGTTGGCCGCAAAGTTACGGTCGTTTTCAACGGTCAGACAATCATTGATAACGAAACCATCCCCGGCATCACCGGAGGCGCACTGGACAGTGACGAAGCCGCTCCGGGCCCGATCATGCTCCAAGGCGATCACACCAAGATTCTGTACCGCAAAGTCGAAATCACTCCGGCGAAGTAAATAGACACAGGTCAGAGGATTTGCCTGTTCTCTGGCCTGCGGTAATATGACGGTCGAGTTCGTCAAGTTTGATGATGGAGATGGTTTATGCCTGTTCTTTCAATGTTTTATGGCATCATCGTGACGATGTACTTCTTCGACAACACGCGGCATCATAGCCCGCACGTTCACGCTAGGTACCAGGATCAGGAAGCCGTCTTCGGCATTCCTGACGGCGAGTTGATTGAAGGCGAAATGCGGTCACGCCAAACCAAACTGGTGCAAGCCTGGATCGAAATTCATCAGGAAGAGCTGATGGCAAACTGGGATTTGGCGATTCAAGGCCAGATGGTTTTTCGGATTGATCCGTTGAAATAAGCAAGGGAGTTTTTATGAACCCAAGAGTTATAACCGTAAAAGCCAATGATGACTTCACATTGACGCTGACATTTTCCAACGGCGAAATCGGCCGATTTGACGTGACTCCGTATCTGGACAAAGGAATCTTTCAGGAACTACGGAATCTGAGCTATTTCAAACAAGCCAGTGTCGCGCTCGGAACCGTGCAATGGCCGCACGAGCAGGATTTCTGTCCAGACACTCTGTACGAAGCCAGCCACAAATTGGCCACCGCCAGCGCCGCGTAATCTTTGGTGACTGCTCGCTTCTTTTTCTGGCAGAGGGGGCATCCGCGCTCCCACGAATCCCAATCGCCGCCGCCCTCCCGCATCCGCAACCTCAGCAAAACCGCGCAGCTAAAACTTCAGTTCCAACACACTTGCAGGAAGCTTATGCAATGACTTGCGCTGCTCAGTGGTTAATCCCTTAAGTGAGAGCGACTGCAAATTCGGAAATTGGGCAAACAGCGACTCCAATTTTTTTTCTTTGTTTGTACCACCAAAGGTAAGAGCTAGAGATTTTAACTCCCTAAGTTGCTCCAGCGACTTCAAATCGCTCACTTGGCTTCTGCTGAGGTCAAGCATCAGTTGCGTCAGTTTTTGTAGTTGCTCTAGCGGCTTCAAATCCCTTACTTGGCTATCGCTGAGGAAGAGGTTCAATTGCGTCAATCCTAGCAATTGCTCCAGCAACTTCAAGTTGCTTACTTGGCTACCGCTAAGAGAGAGCGTCAATTGCGTAAGTCCTTGCAGTTGCCCAAGCGGCTTCAAATAACTCACTTGGCTAGAAATGAGGTTTAGCGTCAGTTGCTTAAGACCCTTCAGTTGCTCAAGAAACTACAAATAGAAAACTTGGATAAAGGAAAAGATTAGAGTC
>CAZXHW010000571.1:0-5624 GCA_964639915.1 uncultured Heliomicrobium sp. | reverse complement strand
GTTGGAGCTCCGCCGTATTTCAGCATTCGTGGATCCCAGGTTTCCGAACCCGGTTCGCCCGCCGCAGGAATGGTGTAAAAGCGCCAGAGCAATTTGCCATTGTTCGCATCGAACGCTGACAAGTAACCGCGATGCGCGTGTTCGCCACCTGTGCCACCGACAATGACTTTGTCTTTGACGATCAGCGGCGGCGAAGTCACGTTGCAACCGCATAGCTCGGTATTTTCGATTTCCACATCCCACAACTCGCGACCGGTTTTCATATCCAGCGCGATGAAATGATTGTCCACGGTGCCGAAGTAGACTCTGCCGTAGCCAATCGCCAGTCCGCGTGCGCCAACTTGGTAGGGAATGTTTCTGGTCGTCAGCTTATAAAGGTATTTCCAGATTACTTCGCCCGTCGCTGCGTTGATGGCAAAAACTCTGTTCATTGGCCCCATCAGATACATCACGCCATCCATCACAATTGGCGTCGCGTTCAATCCACCACGCACTTCTCCGGTCGGAAACATCCAGGCTGGCGCCAGGTTTTTGACGTTGAGCGGAGTGATTTGATTGAGCGAGCTGTACCGGTGGGCCGCGTAATTGCCGCCATAGCTCAGCCAGTTTTGCGGCTCTTTATCGGAATTGATCAGCCGTTGCCAGCTTGGTTCCTGAGCGAACCCCGAAAACGCCATCGCCAAAATCAAAATCAAAGTACAAAAAGGCCGAAGCCGAACCGGAAGCTGCCTGTTCATCTTGGAATGTCCTTTCGTCGAGCGATTGTTGTGATTGAAAGCCACTATGGTCTGTGTGACGCGCCGTACTTTACCTGTGGCTGACGGGTTTGACAATTAAACGTGCGCTTTGGAGTTTCTGTCATCAATCGTCTACACGAGCGGAAAAACTTACATCCACGATTGATTACACATAGGTAAAGGATTGGCCGCAAAACAAAGTCTGTGGGTATTGAACGAAAGTTTATCTCTAAGCATTGCTTCGTTTAGCCGAAAAGCCAGAGGCGAAATTTTTGCTGGCACAGCCGTTGCACTTGTTTCAAGCGTCGAAGGCGACAAACGGTGCTTCCCGGTACTGTTTACCTCACTTAAAAAGGATCGGGGATATGAAAGAGTTTTTGATCGAATTTTTGAAAGATGACGCAGGGCAGAGCATTGTTGAGTATTCCCTGTTACTGACCCTGATCGGCGCTTCGACAGTCTTTATGTTGACGATGATGGGAATGAGCATCTCACGAATGATGGGGATGACTGACATCACCGTTCAGAATTACACCAACTGGGCGTATGAAAAGTTTCGAGCGAAGTAACAGCGCGTCTTTGCTGGGATGAATTTAGGACCGAAGCACGACAGACGCGATTTTAGATTGAAAGAGTTCTTTGAGTTTGACCGCGCAGCTAACTTTTAGAGTTGATGCCTGCGCGCCACGGAATTGGCGAACACTCCACGTGTTCCCAACTTGCTCTCGCGCTACGCATTGAGGACACATCTAATACGTTTCGTAATGACCGCAACCTCCTATGACCTGTCCTTCCAATGACGTTTCCGCTACTGGCCTACCTATATTTTCTTAATGCGTAGCCGAGAGATTCAATTATTCCTCAACACCAACCAACAACATTTCACCAATCACAATTTCATCGTTGACGAGCTTTGATCACGGCTTGCACCTGCAATGCTTCGGAAGCACAGCAAACTTTTTGAGCGGCCTTATGTTGAAGCCGAAAGCTGCTTGCCGTAAGATCACTCGCAGGTTCCCCTTCTCATAAACAATAAGTAGAAGGTCTTTTTGAGATGTCGTTACTTTCATCACCGAATAGCAAAGCTCTCTCCGCCCATACAACTGACACAAATACGCAGACGCTGTCCCGTCTGCTGCCGCTCAGCGAGCCTTCCATCAAGCTAATCACCGGCTTACTTGTGATTTTTGACGGCTTGTTAGCTGGGGCGTTGTTTATGCTGGCTTTCTGGTTGCGGCATCCTGAAAAGTCATTTTTGATTTGGGGCCATTGGCCATTGGCTTCTTGGAATGTTTGGCTTCCTGTTGGATTTCAAGCTGATTACGCTCCTTATCTAAGCGTGCTTTATTTCGTCCCGTTGGTTCAGGTTCTGACGTTCTGGTATCAAGGTTTGTATAGAGTGCGTGGTGAATTTTCCTTCAGTGAAGATTTCATCAACATCTTCAAGTCTGTTTCAGTCGGCGCTCTGCTGGTGACGATGCTGGCATTCTTTTATCGAGGTGGGTTTGCTTACTCGGCTTTTTCTTACTCACGAGTCATTTTCATTCTTTTCTTTTTGCTGAATCTGACAATCTCGCTGGTTTACCGAAGCGGCCTGCGCAGCCTGCAAACCTTTTATCGCCGCCGCCACATGAATGTCATCCCGATTTTGATCGTTGGTTCGAACAGCGTTGCTGAAATGTGTGTTAATGAAATCGCCCACGATCCCAAACTTGGCCGTCGTGTGGTTGGCTTTATTACTTCAGACGGAAAATCGCCGAAAAGCCAGGATATGCAGAGTTGGCCAACGCTTGGCCGGTATGACGAAATGCACCGGTTTATCAGGCTTTATGCCATTGGCGAGGTGCTGATTACCGACCCCGAAATTCCTACGCAAATGCTGTTTGATACGATGGTGAAATGCGGACGCGGCGCGCGGGTGGCGTTTCGCATCGTTCCCAATCTTCTGAATTGCATTCCGCGAAAAACCTGCGTGGAACAGCTTGGCGCTGTTCCAATGGTGCGTTTGTTTGAAGAGCCACTTTCCGGGGCAGTTCGTCTTTTCAAGCGTTCGATTGATGTCGTGGTCAGCTTGCTGATCTTGCTTGCGACCGCGCCGCTATGGCTGATTATAGCCTTGGCAATCAAACTGGAATCGCGTGGCCCGGTATTTTACCGGCAAGAGCGCGTCGGAATGGATGGGCATATTTTTTTGCTCTACAAGTTTCGTTCGATGATCAATGACGTCGAAATTGATGAAGCTCATCGGGAATATATGCAGCGTGTCATTAAAAAAGAAGGCAGCATAAACCTGGGCACGGAAGACGAGCCAAGTTATAAGTTCATCAATGGTGCTCGTCTGACGCAAATCGGCAAATGGCTGCGACGAACAAGCCTGGATGAACTGCCGCAGCTTTTCAATGTTTTTAAAGGTGAAATGAGTTTGGTTGGTCCGCGTCCGCCTATTCCATACGAAGTTGAATGTTATGCAGCCTGGCACCGTAAACGGCTGGATGTAAAACCGGGTATGACTGGGTTATGGCAAGTGAGTGGCCGTTATCGCCTTTCTTTCGATCAAATGGTCCAGTTGGATATTTACTACATCGAGAATTGGTCGCCCTGGCTTGATTTGAAGATCATCCTCAAAACCATTCCCGCGCTTTTTATGCGCGAACAACCTTAAATTCCTTGCGTGACCAACAATCTCATCGAAGAAAGAGTTAGTTGTCTGTCCGAAAAAATGGATAAAAATCCAGTGTTTTGAGCACTTTCAGTTTTATGCAGTCAGCGACTAAAGGCTAAGTTGTTGAGTGTATACGATTAAGGTTTGTATTGGGAGAAGGAAAAAACGCGGCACTGAAGTTGCAAATTTTGCAGCCGCATTTGTCAGAGTAAGTTTGCCAACTTAGATTTACGATTCATTCAGTCTAAATTCAGATTTGTTTTCCTCTTTTGGTCTTTAGAGTTTTCATCCCAGCAAAGCCCTCAGTGCGGTGGGGTTCGTAAGAACTCCGCCGCCATTTTTTTGCTACCTCCTCATTCAAGTATCAAAAGACTAAAAATTTTATTTGCGATAACGATCTTGGGAATTTGATGGACATTCATTTGGAAACATCTCGGTTGTGGTTGCGGCCATTTGATATGGCTGATGCGGAGAGTTTGCATCAACTGTGGGTTGAACCCGCTGTGCGGAAATATCTTTGGGACGATCAAATTATTTCGCCCGACACCGTTGTTGAAGTGATTGAAGCAAGCAAAAAAAGTTTTGCCGAATATGGTGTTGGTTTCTGGACGCTAACTGGAAAAGAAGGCATTGAAACATTCGGCTTTTGTGGGCAAAGGCATTTTCAAGAAGATGGGGCTTCCAACAGGGAAGTTGAAGTGTTGTACGGGCTTTCGACAAAGCATTGGGGAAAAGGTTTTTCTACGGAAGCTGCCCAGCAGGTAATCCGTTGTGGCTTTGAGCAAGTGAGTTTGGACGCAATTTATGCGGGGGTGGATGCGCCCAATGAAGCATCATTTCGTGTTATGGAAAGGTTGGGAATGAAATTTCTGCGCCGTACTACTGTGAGCGGAGTTACGGCAATTTATTACATTCTGCATCGGAACCAATTTCAGAGTGGAATTGCGATGTTTTAGGCTCAACACACCGAACCTTCTTGATAACAAAAGATTTGTTTCCCTTAGCCCAAATTCATTTCACGGCTTGACAGAAAAAAAGGCGTTAAGTAGCATACGCCGCGTTCATCACCGCGTCATTTCAGGCGCACTCAAAAAAACAATCAGTAGCAAACGCGAATAACAGTAGTTTTGTTGTGTCAACCACCAATGTAAGTTTTTTAGTCGTGGCCGCTGTTGGAACCCATAGGTTTGCCTATCGGTTTTGGTAGCGGTTTTGGCTTTAGAAAACGCTACATTGGATTGGTCGTTGCCCCGCAGCACCCAGGCATCAGCTTCAACCTTGAAGTTTAGCCCTGAAGTTGGTGTGAGCCTAGGAAGCTAGCATAAAACACCAAGGCACGCGGGAGTTACCAACCCAGCGAATCGTCATCCCCACAGATGAGATTCGTTATTTTGTTTGATTTTCAGGAGGTATTTCACCATGGCAGAGAAGAAACAAGGCAAAGTTAAATGGTTCAATAATGCAAAAGGTTATGGCTTTATTGAGCAGCCCGATGGAACGGGCGATGTTTTCGTTCACTATTCGGCAATTGACATGGATGGGTTCAAAACTCTCGACGAAGGCCAAGTGGTCGAATATGAGTTGGTGCAGGGGCCAAAAGGTAAACAAGCTGAAAAAGTCACCGCTGTGCAATAAGCTTCGGTTTTCGACATACAACCACCCAATGCCTTGCCTGTTGCTTCAAGCAGGCGAGGCATTTTTATTGAAGTTTGAAATTTTGCAGCCGCTTCAATAAACTGCCTGCCTGTTGGCTCCGATCAAATTTTAACCCCAGAAAGATTCATCAACTGCAATCAAAATGCTGAAGCTATACAACACACTTGCGAATCAAGTCGAAGAATTCAAGCCGCTGGAAGACAACAAAGTCCGTATGTACGTATGCGGCCCGACGGTTCATGACTTTGCTCACATCGGAAATTTCAGGACCTTTCTATTTGCCGACCTGCTGCGGCGCTATTTGAAGTTCAAAGGCTATCAAGTACATCACGTCATGAACATCACCGATGTTGACGACAAAATTATTCGCAAGTCAGTTGAAAAAGGACAAAGCCTGCGCGATTACACCGAAATTTATACGAACTATTTCTTTGAAGATTTCGACGCGCTTGGAGCCGAACGCCCGGAAGAAATTCTGCGCGCCACCGATCATATTCCGGAGATGATTGACATCATCAAACGGCTGGAAGCCAACGGTCACACCTACGAATCCGAAGGTTCAACGTACT
>CAZXHW010000570.1:0-5630 GCA_964639915.1 uncultured Heliomicrobium sp. | reverse complement strand
ACTTTCCGATGTCGGGTTTTTTTCAAAACCCGACATCAACCCGACATTTCGAGGGTCCAACCCGACATTTTCTAATAATTCAGAAGCGCCTGATTTGGTGTAGTGGTGAAGTTGGAAGGAATTCTTGAGTTAGGCACTATCAAGAATCACGAATTTTTCTAAAGCAAAGTGAGTGCCAGAAAAGAGCAGCAAAAATGCCGATCAATCCTGAACTGAAACATTTGTACCCGCCCGATTGGAAGGCCATCAGCCTCCGCATTCGGTTTGAGCGAGCTGGTGGGAAGTGTGAGCAATGCGAAGCGCCGCACGGATGGTTTCGCGATGAATACGATGTTCTTCACGATCCGGCGACCTGGGCAGGGCTGCGGACCAATGGGTTCACCTGGCGCGCTTCAAAGATTGTGCTGACGACGGCGCATCTGAACCACGATCCTTCTGACAACCGCGAAGAGAACCTGGCCGCGCTCTGCCAGCGGTGCCACCTGGCGCACGATCTTCAGCACCATCTGCAATCCCGCAGGATCAATCGAGAAAAGGCCGTTGGGCAGCTACGGCTATTTGAACGGAGGTAAGCATGCTGAAAATTCTTTCTTTAGGAGCAGGTGTTCAATCAACGACTTTATTTTTGATGGCTTGTAAAGGTGAATTGCCAAAGTTAGACGCAGCTATTTTTGCCGATACCCAATGGGAGCCAGCGGAAATCTATAAGCATCTTGGCTGGTTAGCCACTCAAGGTGCCATCCATGGCATTCCAATTATCACTACAACAAAAAGCTCGTTAAGAAGTGATGCGATTACCGCGCAGGTCAGAGGGCGAAAGGCGGAAGGTGTTCGCTGGGCATCAATGCCGATGTACACGCTTCAACCGAATGGAAAGATTGGGATGATTCGTCGTCAATGCACAACAGAATACAAAATTGAGATGATAGAAAAAGCAACGCGCCGATTGTTAGGCCTTCGTCCGCGGCAAAAAGCTGTAGCGAACTCTGCTGAGCAGTGGGTCGGTATAAGCGCAGATGAGGCGGCAAGAATGCGAGATTCTAAAGCGCACTGGTACTCGTTGCGCTATCCCCTAATTTGGGATGTTGAATTGCCAATGACGCGGCAGGACTGCATTGCCTGGCTCAAGCGGAATAACTATCCAGTTCCGCCAAAATCAGCCTGCCTGGGATGTCCTTTTCACTCAGATTCAGAATGGCGAAACATCAAGCAGAACAATTCTGAATGGGCAGATGTGTGCGAGTTTGATCGTCAAATAAGAAACTCCCGTGGAATGCGAGGACAGGTTTTCTTGCATAGAAGCTGCAAGCCACTTAGCGAAATTGATTTTTCAACTGCTGAAGAGCGCGGCCAACGTAACTGGATCAACGAATGTTCCGGGATGTGTGGAGTTTAGGGATGACGTTTGCAGACCTTTCCAACGAAGCCAAGTTGCTGCTGATCATCGGCGAACCGCTGCGGAATGTGCCTGATCTGCGCGGTGATGCCTGGCTGTATCGAATTTGGATCGAATGGTTGCAGGTAACGGAAAAAGGGCGCGAAGAATTCAACGCTGCATTTGGCGAAATTGCAGTTTTTGTAAAGAGGTAACAATGCCAGAACGAATTCAACGAAAGCGAACCAAAGGCTGGACGATGCCTGAAAACACGGTCTACGTGGGCCGTCCATCGAAGTGGGGCAATCCGTATCGCGTAACACCGGAACGGACGCGCGGCGAAGCGATGTCAGCTTATGAAATCTGGTTTGCTGTATTGATGCCGCCGGAATTCCGCGAAGCGGTAAAGCGCGAGTTACGCGGAAAGAATCTGGCTTGCTGGTGTCGAGAAGGCGCGCGTTGTCATGCTGATTTACTGCTGTTGCTTGCCAACGAAGTCGCTGGAGCATCACCAGAAACGTCGAGCGGCGCGGCCATCACCACAAATGGCGAGGCGATATCTGAATGAGTTACGACGGCGGCAAAGGGCAAGCAGGCGTGTTTCAGCGCATCATCAATCAGATGCCTCCGCACGATGTGTACATCGAAGGCTGCCTGGGCGCGGGCGCAGTGTTGCGCGCCAAAAAGCCTGCGGCCTGGTCAATCGGTGTGGAGCTTGATTCGGAAGTGCTGAGCGGTTGGCAAGGCTGCAACATTGAAAGCTTATCGCTGGTCAATGCGGATGTGATTACGTGGCTGCGCGACAACCTGTCAAAGATGCAGCCCTCAATGTTGATCTACCTTGATCCGCCATACTTGATGGAAACGCGGCGGTCGCAGCGGCCTTTGTACCGGTGCGAAATGACCAACGAACAGCATCTGGATTTACTGGCAATCGCGCGTTCGTTGCCGTGCAAGGTGATGATTTCGGGCTATTGGTCGCAGATGTATGGCGACATGCTGAAAGGCTGGCGTGCAATCAATTTTCAAGCCATGACGCGCGGCGGACAGCCCGCAACCGAATGGCTGTGGATGAACTTCGCGGAGCCAACGGCGCTCCACGATTACCGATATGTCGGCGAAAACTTCCGGGAACGCGAACGGGTCAAGAAAAAGATCAATCGCTGGAAAGGGAAGTTGGAGCGGATGCCCGCGCTGGAACGCCAGGCGCTGCTGGCCGCCATCGCCGAATTTGAAGAGGGTCGAGAACCTTCAGGCTGTAACACCACATCTGGCGATGCCGCCAGGTAAACATTCACTCTCAAACCAGAAAGGACACCATGAACGTAGACACTTTGATCATTTCGCAAGATGAAGCGCTGACCAAGCTTGATCAATACAAGAAGATTCAAGGCAAACGTCGCGTCAAAGAAGACGATCAATTGCAATCGCTTTATGCCTCGATCAGTAAAGGCGCGCGTGTGCTGAATCTGGCTGCGGCGTTCAAGCAAACCGGGTTGAATGACCGAGGCGAACCAAAGCTGGCGATGGCGCGTGCCGATTGGCGTGACGTGTATTTCAGACCACGCGCCCCGATGGGAGAAAACTTTTCATCCTGGTCAACTGTAGATGGCGCAGGCGGCTTCAGCCCGCGTCGTGAATGGAACCATCTGGCAAAAGTCCAGAACGTCTGGTTGCCAGGCGGCACGTTCAACGATGTACTTCTGACGCGCAATAGACTGGAATCCCCAGTACCGCACATCCCGCCGACACTGCGGCCAAAGTTCGGTCTGCACAACTATCACATCTTGTTTGAGGTTCAGCAGTGGAAGGCGTACCCGCTCGATCCGTTTCTGCTGCGGCGCATCAGCGGGATGTTGTTTGTGGTCGAAGCCGAATGGGATTTGACGCCACTGGAAGCGGAGTTGTTGGCATCAATGCGAGCGGGAAACTAACAAGAGGTTTCTATGTCAGAAGAAATTCAGTATCCGGGTGAAAAGCTCAGGCTAGTTGCTTACGTCCCGCGTGGAAAGCTCTTTGCCATCGTCACGGTCAAAGAGGGAAAGGTTATCGCGTTTGAACGGGATCAACCGGAAGTTGATTGCCTGCGGATTGAAACCAACGCGGCCTCGTTTGAACATTTGGCGAATCAGGTTGGGCTGAATGATGTTTCAGACTTTTATTAAGACACACTATTGGCACGTTCGTGACATTTTGATTGACGCGCAGGGAAGCTTGACGTACCCTGCGCGTCGAATAACGGTGCTAATCACACCATCGAAACCAGTGGCGGTTCCGCTGCCGATCTTGAGCGGCTTTTTTGTGTCCAAAATCCGTCTTGTCGGGAGTGAGAGGAATAGAATAGTCCGCAAGGGCGAATAACTCCGGCGTCCACTGGCGCTGATTAGCTCCCGGCTCTCAGTCTGCTACTGAGTAACTTAATCAAAACCAGTGGAGGGCTTTATGCCATTGCCAAACGCTTCGTTACTAACCGTTGATCTGCAACTGCGGAACATTCCGCACAACCTTCCCGAACACGAAAAACAAAGACTGATTGCGCTGACGGCCATCAATTACGGTGGCAGCCTTGGGCGTGCCGTTTCGTTCCTGTCCGCCTCCAAGCTGTGTGGAGCAGACGGGATTACGCGCGACGAACCGGGCGACCGGCTGGAAGATTTGGATGCTGCTGTGTTCGTGCTTGGCGACCTGCAAGCCTGCTTTATGGATGCAGCCTACGCGGCTGTTGAGCAGCTTTTCATCGCCTTGAATGAACCGCCGCCAGAACCTTCTGAAACCGATAAGGAGTAAAAACATGAGATGGGCCGAAGCTCCGCTGGAATGGCCGAAAGAATACGGTTGGTATTTTTGCCGCGTGATTGTTCCGGGCGATGCGCCAGAAAAATACTTGCTCCGATTTGAAAACCTGAACGGCAAAGACGTGTTTACTGATGGCGTATTTGTGTTTCCGCCGCCAACCGGTGGATACGTTGAATGGCTGGATGAAGCGGAAGATTCTGCTTGAACTTTCAAGGTAGGGGAGTAGAATTCCTCTTAACTAGCAGCGGTAAATACCCTAATGGCTGAGGACGCTGCTGA
Source organism: uncultured Heliomicrobium sp. (assembly GCA_964639915.1). Taxonomy (GTDB): domain Bacteria; phylum Acidobacteriota; class Blastocatellia; order RBC074; family RBC074; genus RBC074. Next base: position 1,180 of record CAZXHW010000570.1, on the reverse strand, counting down.
ATTTGGGCGGGGAAACCCGCCCTTTACTTTTGCCTGCTGTGATCCGACGTCGAGCTTCAACAGGAACTGATTCACACTTCCAACCGTGACTGTGCCAGGCTTGCCATCCCTGGACAATTCACACTTTCCGGCGTCGTGAAGGCTCGATCATTCACACACATAAGGAGAGATGGTCATGGATCAGGATTGGTCAATAGAAGAAATGGCGAACTACTATGCGTTTGGCAATGGCAGTTTTTGCTTCAGTGGTGAAACCTGCGACAAATGCAAGATAACGGCTAACGTCCCTGCTGGAGGCCCAGGCTGGATGTGCATTTGTGGCGCGTTTAATGCTCAGTCGTGGAATAACCGCTGGATGCCTCATTCTTCTCCGATTAAAGGCCCAACGGCAGAGCAAATTGCAGAGGCCGTCAAACTGGCAGAAACTCTTAACCCCAAGCGATTTGCGTTCTATAAAACAGTCGAGCTTTCATAGAAAAAGTAAAAGGGAAGTCAGCGACGTGCGCGACTTCCCTTTTACTTTTGGATCTTCCCTCGCCGGATTTGGCGATAGGATCCTTGGTGATCGTTCATCGCCGACTGTGGCGATGCTGCAGGATGCGGTGTGGGGCCGTGGCTGATCGGCCTCTATGCCCTAACGGCAAGGACTATTGAAAATGGTGTTTTAGCTCTGACGGCACATATGGCAATTTGATCTTGACGCTAGATGTCGGAACCGTCTTGGCGTCCAGGCTGGAAAAACTGACCTGATCGCCGTCAGGAATGCCCAGCGCGATAATGGCCGCAACCGTGTTGTCCAGCGTGAAAATGGCAATGTTCAGAACCTTCAGCGGCGTGCTGTCCGCTGGCAAGCCTACAAGCCTGGGATTTTGCAGAATGCCGCGCGCGATGCGTCCGCCATCGGCAATTCTGGCGAGTAGCTCCGCTTTGTTGTCAGGCGTGATCGTGTCCAGCTTCGTCAGATAATCAGCCAGGCTGTCAGCGGCGCTGATGATTTGATCTGCTTGCGGGTCAAGCGTGTCGAACGTGGCCTGGTCAATGATGCCGCCCAGTTTCAGGCTGCCGAGTTCGGATTTGTAGGCGCGCGCGCCTAGTTTGATGATCTTGGCCGTCCGCGAAAGCGCAACGGTCTTTTCACAAGCCATAAATCGCAGCGTCCCTGATCCAACAATGCCAGCCG
>CAZXHW010000569.1:0-5632 GCA_964639915.1 uncultured Heliomicrobium sp. | reverse complement strand
CCAGCGGCATTGATCAGGCGCTTTGGGATATCACTGGAAAAGTTTACGGCGTGCCTGTCTATAAATTGCTCGGCGGGCCGACCCGTGACCGTGTTCGCGTTTACGGACGGGTTGACGAAAAGACTGGCGTCAACGCCATGAAGGTGCAGCTTCGCGGCAAGACGCGGTCGCCGTTCAAATACAACGAAGGCGCTTTGTTTGTCGGGGAAGTCGTGGAGCGCTTCAAGGCCCTTCGCGAACGGATGGGGCTTGGCGTGGATATCGGCGTGGAATTCCACGGTGAGGTCCAGCCGCCCACGGCCATGACATTGATAAAAGCTTTGGAGCCGTACCAACCATGGTTTTACGAAGAAATTGCACAAGCGCTGAATGTGGATGTGATGGCGGAAATGGCGCGCAAAACGCACGTACCGATTGCGACGGGCGAGCGCATCTTTACCAAATGGGGCTTCAGGGAAATTCTGGAAAAACGCGCCGCCGTCATTCTGCAACCGGACGTTTGTTACGCAGGTGGCATCACCGAACTCAAAGTAATCGCGGGAATGGCCGAAGCCTATTATTCACCGCTTGCGCCACATAATCCCCAAGGGCCGTGTTCGTTGGCAGCCAGTCTTCAGATTGCCGCTGCGATTCCGAATTTCCTGATTCAGGAGCGCGGCGACAACGAATACACTGACTTGTTGGCCAAACCGTTGCCGCCAGTCACGGGCGGTCACAGGCCACTGCTGACCGATCCCGGTCTTGGCATCACCATTGACGAAAACAAGCTGATGGCTCAAGTCGGCGAACCGCGTCCTTACAAAACTCAGTACGACACCGATGACGGCTCCGTCGTTGACTGGTAATTACCCTAAACATAATCTGCGTAATAAAAGGAGTCTGTGCAAACTGTCAGGTTTGCACAGACTCCTTTTATTTATCCTTTCAGCCGAAATGCCTTTGCTTCAGACACTCCTTCCGTACGAAATTAAACTTGGCTGTTCGATCCTAAAGCGAACTGAAGAATTCGAAAGGGCTTCCTCGAGACCAGAAAGCTCTGTAGCCACTTGTTTTACGGCCAATGAACATTCAAAGGAATTGTGTATGGGCACATAAATTGCCGCACAAATTGAAATGGAAGGCTAAAAATATCCAGAAGCGCGAGCTTCAGGTATCTCCATCAGAAAACTACAAGGGAGAAAGGTTATGAACCGCGAAAAAGTCAACGGGGCCATACGACAGACAAGATTGCCGAACGAATCCGACGAGTACCTTGTCAAACGCGAAGAACTGCGCCTGGCTGAAATTGAGTTGATGCGCCAGCGCGAACGTGTCGCTGAACTTCGTCGCCATCTTCCGCATGGAGCAATCGTCGAAGATTACGTGTTCGAAGAAGGGCCAACGAATTTGGATGCTGGCGACAGCCCAATCCAAAAAGTTCGCCTGAGCCAGCTCTTTACCAAGCCGAACCGGTCACTAGTGATCTATCATTTTATGTTCGGTAAGAAGAATACCCAGCCATGTCCAATGTGTACGATGTTTATAGATGGATTCAATGGCATTGCACATCACCTGACGCAGAACCTGAACCTTGCCATTGTCGCGGCGGCTGAGCCCGCTGCTTTGCGAACTTTTGCCCGCACCCGCGGCTGGGACAACCTAAGGCTTTTGAGTGCCGGGAACAACACGTTCAAATACGACCTGCTCAGCGAAAACCGAGAAGGGAGTCAGGATTCGACAATTTCTGTCTTCACAAAAGATCAAGAAGGAACCATGCGTCATTTCTACAGCAGTCATCCCTGGATGGCCGACGACATAGACCAGCGCGGGATTGATCTGCTGTGCTCTGTCTATAACGTGCTGGACATAACGCCTCAAGGACGAGGCGAATGGTTTGCTTCGCTGGATTACGGGACCAAGGCATTGGCTTGTCATCATTGAAACAGAAAAGGTAAAGGTTAAAGCTCGGTTGAAGCTGAATGGGAGCGAGAACTTATCAAAGGGAGATTTCATGAGCACAGACGAACAAGCGATTCGAAATCTGATTGCTGAATGGCATCGCGCTACGATTGCAGGTGATGTTGATGCCGTTCTTCGGTTGATGTCTGAAGATGTCGTTTTTCTGGTTGCGGGCAAGCCGCCTATGAAAGGCCGTAGCGAATTCGAAAGGGGGCTGCGAGGGCTTCTCAAATCACATCGTATTGATTCGACCGGAGAAGTTCATGAAGTCGAAGTGTCCGGCAATTTGGCTTATTGCTGGACAGCCTTAACTGTGGGCGTCTCTCCACTTTCCGGTGGAGAATCTGTTGTGCGTTCCGGGAACGCGTTATCTATTTTGCATAAACAGGAAGACGGGGCTTGGATTTTGGTGCGTGATGCCAACCTGTTATCGGCAGGCTGACATCATGAAGGCGATCTTTTGGGAATGAGGGCTAGGGAAAAATGAGTGTGAATGCGTTCAAAGTAAAGGTGCCAAGGGAGACGCTGAAGGAGTTGCGGAAACGCCTGGCGAAAACTCGCTGGCCGGATGAAATCGAAAACTCGAATTGGGATTACGGAACGAATCTGACTTATCTAAAACAACTGGTGAGTTACTGGCAGCATGAATTCGATTGGCACGCGCAGAAAAAAGCGATTAACAAGTTCACCCATCTTCGCGCCGAAATTGATGGGGTTGGGCTGCACTTCATTTACGAGCGCGGAAAGGGCGCAAACCCTTTACCAATCATTTTGACGCATGGCTGGCCGGATTCTTTTGTGCGAATGCTAAAAATCATTCCGCTTCTGACCGATCCCAAAAGTTATGGTGGCGATCCAAATGATTCGTTTGATGTCATTGTGCCCTCATTGCCGGGGTTTGGATTTTCGGACAAGCCCAGAGAAAGAGGGTTTAACGTTGCGCGGGTTGCAGACTTGTTTGCCCGACTGATGACAGAAGAATTGGGCTACAGTCGCTTCGCAGCACACGGCGGAGACTGGGGAAGCTCGGTAACAGAGCAACTTGCCGTCAATCACGCAAATTCACTTGTTGGCATTCATCTGACCGACATTCCTTTCTGGCATATGCTCAGCCTGCCACCAGCGGATTTATCCGACGCCGAGCGTAAATACCTGGCAGCGGGCAAAAAGTGGCAACGGGAAGAAGGTGCTTATGCGATGATTCAATCCACGCAGCCGCAAACTCTGGCTACCGGATTGAACGACTCTCCGGCGGGTCTGGCGTCGTGGATCGTTGAAAAGTTTCGCCGATGGAGCGATTGCGGCGGCGATGTGGAAAGCCGCTTCACGAAAGATGAACTCCTGACCAACATTACGATCTATTGGGTGACTGAAACAATAGGTTCTTCCGCGCGCTATTACTACGAAGCTATTCATAATCCGCTTCAGGATACTGGAAGACGCGTCGAGGTTCCGACGGGCGTCACCCAATTTCCCAAAGACATCAGTCACGCGCCGCGTGAGTATGCCGAACGGTTTTTCAACATCCAGCATTGGACGGAACAGCCTCGCGGTGGACATTTCGCGGCCATGGAAGAACCGGAACTGTTAGCCGAAGACATTCGCGCTTTTTTCCGCCCACTCCGAAGCCCAAGTGAAAAGTGATTTCTCCGATAAAAAAGATGCCGCGCTCAAGTTGTTAAGTTTGAGCGCGGCATCTTTGCACTACGCTCTAAAACAACACCTTCAGCGCCAACTGCACGTTGCGCGGTTCGCCAAGACCTACGCCCGGTGCGCTGCCACCGTTGCGCGTGTTGGTCAGCAAGCCGAAGCTTCCTGACGAAAAGTTCGTCACCGGATTCGCCCAGTTGACCAGATTGAAGAGGTTGAACACTTCAAAGCGGAACTGCGCCCGAACGCGTTCGGTGATTTGCGTGGTTTTGAACAGGGAAGCGTCCACTGATTGGAACCCCGGCCCGTATAGCGCGTTCCGCGCCAATGTGCCAAATTTGCCGTCGGCAATGGCCGCTCCTGTTGCGCTGCGCGGGACACTGAATGCGGCTGGGTTCAACCAACGATTGCCGCCTGTGTTTGCGAAGGGATCACCAATCAAATCCACACGATCGTTGCTGTCGCCGCTCAGGCTGCGGTTATATCCAGTCGTGATGTTTATTGGCGTCCCGGTGTTGAACGACAGGATTGAATTGAGCTGCCAGCCCTGTGTCAGCCGCTTCGGCAAGGCGCTAAAGATCACTGGAATGTCATAGGTGAAGCTGCCACGGAATGTGTGGCGCACGTCGAACGCCGAGTTGCCGCGTTCGTTGCGAATGTCGTAACTGTTTGCAGGCAGCGTGTTGCGCGCTTCAGACGAAGTGTCAATCGCGTGGCCGTAAGTATAAGCGAACGTACCTGACAATCCGTGCCAGTTGTTTTGTGTTACCGAAACTTGCAGCGAGTTGTAACTGGAGGTCGCAGTGCTTTCCAGGAAACTGATGCTGCCGAAGGTTGGATACAGCGCATTGAACGGGCGGCGAGCCTGCGCGGTTCCGGTCGTATTCGGTAGCGGAGCGTTGATGTTGCGCGTCAGTGGAAGCTTTGTGCCGATGCTGCCGACATAGCCAACCTGCAATACGGTCGCCCGCGCCAGTTGGCGCTGCACGTTCAGGTTGAAATTTTGCACATACGGCGTGGCGAAGTCCTGATCCACAGCAAACACGCCGAAAGGCGGCAGCGGGTTGGCAGTGCCGAAAACTGGCACATCTTTCGTCAGGTTATATCCTCCCAGACTCAAGCTGAATACTGGCAGCGATCCACCCGGATTGTTTCCGATGCCGGATGCCGCACCGTTTCCGCCGCCGTTCGAAACGAAAAACGAAACAGCCGGAATGTCGTAGAAAATTCCGTACCCGCCGCGCAAAACCGTTTTCCCTCCGCTACCCAGCGAATACGCAAAGCCAACACGCGGCGCGAAGTTATTCAAATCGCGCGGATATAAATGATTGATGTCTTTGCCAATATTGACCAAACCGCGTTCGGGCAGAAAGTTAGTCAACGCGTTTTCTTCGTCGTACAACACGCCGTTGTAGGTGTAGCGCACCCCGCCGTTAAGCGTCAGTTTCTGCGTCACTTTCCACGTATCATGAACAAAGCCGTCGCCGGAGTTTTGCCGATAGGTGCGCCGCGGGTTGCCCCGCACGATCTGCGCACCGTTCGCGGGCGTTGTGAAGCCAGCCAGGAAATCTGCCACTGCGCGCTCCGCGGAAGTCAGATTGCTCCAAGGTCCGCGTGTGCCATCAAAGTTGAACACGCCACGTTTGCGGCTTTCGTAAAAGATGTCCAGGTACGCGCTACGGGCTTCCGCGCCCAGTTTCAATTGATGCTTTCCCAACTCCCAGGACAGCGTGTCGGTGATGTGCCAGGTGGTATCAATGCGCCCAGCAGGCAAGATGCCTGTGCCACCGATCAAGCTGAACGTGCTGATATTGATTGTTGGCGCACCCGTGATACCGGAACCTGTATTCAATCCCAGCGCGACCGGGTTGCCGCTAACGTCCGCAATATCAAATAGCTGCTTGAAGTAGTTAACTCCAACCACCACCTGGTTAATCAACTTCTGGCTGAGCACGCTGTTTTGCACGACTGAGTAGTTGTGCATACGGCTGGGCGCAACCTGGAAGTATGGGCGAAAAAATGATCCGCCGTCATAAGCTGTTTG
>CAZXHW010000568.1:0-5664 GCA_964639915.1 uncultured Heliomicrobium sp. | reverse complement strand
TTCTTTGCGTTCGCGCGAAATCACCGATTTGAAATTTAGGAGTTTTATGAAGATCAAAGTGATTTTGACCTGTGTGTTTGCGTCACTGGTTTGGCTGAGTACGGTTTCGGCTCAACGTCAGGTTCCCGTTCAAAAGCGTGATGACGTTTCATCAGCAACTACGGCGGAACTGTCACAGGCATACGGAAAATTGCCGCTCGCCTTTGAAGCGAATCGCGGGCAAAGCGACGCTCGCGTGAAGTTTCTGGCGCGCGGAAATGGCTACGCGCTGTTTTTGACCGGCCAGGAAACCGTTCTGAAGTTGCGGCCAAACGATACGGAAACCCAGCAGTCAGCCGTCATCAGAATGGAGCTTGTGGGCGCAAAGACTTCACCGAAGATCTTCGGCCTGGACCCGTTGCCGGGTAAAAACAATTACTTTCTGGGCAACGATCCCAAACACTGGCAAACCAGTGTCGAAAGCTTTGCCCGGGTCAAATACGAAGCCGTTTATCCCGGCGTAGATTTAATCTGGTACGGCAACCAGCGACAGCTTGAATATGATTTTGTGGTTGCACCCGGCGCGCGAACTGAAACGATCAGGATGGTTTTTGATGGCGCGCAGAAGTTGAAACTGGCTGAAGATGGTTCGCTGATTTTGCGTGCTGAAGGGCGGGAGGCCCGCATGCTGAAACCGGTTGCCTGGCAAGAAGTGGATGGGCAACGGCGAGAAATCCATTGCGATTACAGGCTTGCTGGCAATCAAGTCGCGTTTCAGCTTGGCGAATATGATTCCGGTCGCCCGCTAGTAATTGATCCTGTGCTGGTTTACTCGACCTATATTGGCGGGATGGGGTTTGACGAAGCGTTCAGTGTCGCCGTGGATGGCGAAGGGAACGCATACTTGGCAGGCAGCACCGACTCGGCGGATTTTCCCGGCCCCAGTACGATTCAGCCGACCAAGAGCGCGCAGACCGATGGTTATGTAGTGAAGCTCAATCCAGCGGGGAACGCTATCGTATATGCAACATGGCTGGGCGGTGGCGTCACAGAAGTCGCAAACCGAATCGTCGTGGACGCCGCGGGCAGCGTGGTTGTGACGGGCAGTACATCGTCGTCAGACTTCCCGTTGAAAGATGCGCTGCAAACGACGCGCAGTGGCGCAACAGATGCGTTCGTGGCGCGATTGAATCCGGCGGGATCGGCACTGGTGTATTCCACTTTGCTGGGCGGCAGCGGCAGCGAATCCGGCAACGGTGTGGCCTTGGACGCAAGTGGCAATTTGTATGTTATGGGAAATACCGACTCGCTGGATTTCCCAACCATGAATCCGCTGCAAGCGAGCAAGCAAGGAAATCCGGTTTACGCCAGCACGAATGCCGCCAGCAGTTGGAGTGCAGCAGGCAGCGGGCTGGCAGTTTTGCAAACCAACGACCTGGCGATAGATTCCACCAATCCAGCAATCATCTATGCCGCAACAGAACGCGGCGTGTTCAAAACCGTCAACGGCGGAACAAGCTGGGCAAAAGCAGGCAGTCAACTCAATATATCCATTTCACAAGTGGTTATTGATCCGACCGCGCCGGCAACAATTTATGCCGTCAGCCCTTCATTGATTTACAAAAGCACGGATAGCGGCAACAGTTGGAATCCGTTGCCGAACCTTGGGCCGGTCCTATCATTAGCGATTGCGCCAACAACGCCGTCCACGCTTTACGTCGCAACTTTTAATAGCCCACTGAAAAGTACGGATGGCGGGATAACCTGGTTGCCGATTCCCAACATTCGACCACCTTTTGGCGGCAGCACGGCCAGGATTCAATCGTTTACCATTGATCCAACCACGCCGACGATCATCTACGCCGGAGGTTTGCAGGCCGTCTACAAAACCACGGATGGAGGAACCACCTGGATTCCACAGGTTTCCGGCCTTCCTACAGGCTTCAGTTTTACAGTCAATCGGGTAGTCATCAGCCGCAGCAATCCATCTGTCTTATTTGCGTTATTGGCGGGAAGCGGGATTTACCGATCAACGAACGGTGGCACGAATTGGGAACCGGCGACTCCGCAAGCGCTCGCTTCCAACGCTACGCCTGTGCTGGCAATTGATCCGACAAATGCCAACACGGTTTATGCCAGCACGACAAGTGGCGGAGTTTTCAAATCTACCGATGGCGGAACGACCTGGCAGGCAGCGAACAATGGCTTGAACAATCTGAATGTGCGCGCTCTGGTCATTCCCAATGGTTCGCCTCAAACCCTGTATGTCGGCACCGGCATTGGTGGCGATTTGTTTTTGGCAAAGATCAATGCCGCAGGCTCGGCGCTGGTTTATTCCACGTATTTGGGTGGCAGTGACAACGATTCCGGCGCGGGCCTAATTGTGGATGCGAACGGCAATGTTTACTTGGCGGGCACGACGCAATCAAAAGACTTTCCCACCTCTGTCAGCGCCTATCAATCCGCGTTGAAAGGATTCAGTGATGCCTTTGCGCTGAAAATAAATCCGGCAGGATCCGCGCTAATATGGTCAACCTATTTGGGAGGCGACGGCACTGAAGGCGGTAGCGGCTTAGCCGTCAGTGGTGCAGGCAATCTCTTCATTACGGGATCCACGGCTTCGGCCAACTTCCCGACGGTCAATGCCGTTCAGCCCGCCAAAAATCCGATTGAAACCAACAACAGCGATGGGTATGTAACGCGCTTCAGCACCGATGGGCGCGCGCTGGATTACTCCACGTATCTGGGCGGCAAAAGTTTTGACCTCGCAACGGGCATTGCGGTGGATGCCGCGAATAACACTTATGTGACCGGTTACACGACTTCGCCTGACTTTCCGTTGGTGAATGCGCCGCAAACGCTCATAGATCGCAATCCGGATGCAATCAACAATCCCAATATCGCCGGTGATGCATTCGTGACCAGACTTGCAGCCGATGGACGCGCATTTGTTTATTCGACGTTTTTGGGAGGACGCAACTTCGATCAAGGCAACGCGATTGCAACGGATGCAATGGGGAATGCCTACGTCGTTGGCAGCACAACCTCAACCGATTTTCCGCTGACGCCCAATCCTTTGCGAGCGACTGGCGTTCAGCGCGAAGCTTTCATCACGAAACTGGCAATCAGCGCTGACTTGGCCATTACGATCAGCGACGAACCTGATCCGGTGCAGGTAAATGGCAACCTTCGCTACACCGTGACGGTCGCCAACAATGGACCTGAATCGGCGGCAAGCGCGACGGCAACCATTACCTTGCCACAGGGAGCGAACTTTGTTTCAGCCACTGCTTCGCAGGGAACTTGCACTGGTAATGGCCCTGTGAGCTGCGGGCTAGGAAATCTGGCTTCCAACGCCAACGTGACGATCACCCTGATTGTGACGCCAACGGCAGCAGGAAACATTACCCTGCAAGCAACAGCCGCCAGTTCAACCGCGGATATCAACACGGCCAACAACACTGCTTCGCAAACGACGAAAGTTTCTGCGCTGCCTTCGATTTTCGGACGAGTCACAATCGGTTCAGGCAATGGCTTGAGCGGCGTGGCGTTGAATTTAAGTGGGGCGCAGCGGCCAGCCATTACGACGGCGGAAGATGGGCGGTATCAATTTGCGGAATTGGCAGCGGGCGGCAATTACACCGTCACGCCTTCGCGGCAAGGGTATGTGTTCAATCCGGCGAACCGCGCCTTCAACAATTTGACCACTGACCAGCGTGGCGATTTTTCAGCCGTGGCTTGCGTCTTTTCCATCACTCCGTCGAATCGAGTTTTTCAGCCCGTTGGCGGCACTGGCAGCGTGACGGTCAACAGCCCAGATTCGCAATGTCCCTGGACTGCGCGCAGCACTGCGCCCTGGATCAAACTCGAGGGCGCGGTGAATGGGGTTGTCAGCGGCAATGGAAACCGAACGATCAACTTTACGGTTGATCCAACCGTTGGCGCGCGCAGCGGGACAATCACGATTGCAGAAAACACCTTCACCGTGCTGCAGGAATTCAATGCTTGTGCTACAGCAGACTTTTCCACTGCGCCGGTCAGCGTATTGCCGCAGGGCGGGTATTTCCTGCGGACTCTGACGGCAGACTTTAACAAAGACGCTTTGCCCGACCTGGCCGCGATCAATAGCAACGTTGCTACGTCGCAACATGACATTTCAATTGTCATTTATCCCGGTGACACTGCGGGTGGATTCGGCGCGCCAATCAAGGCATTGACGCTGCAAGGCAGCACGGAATCGCTACAAGCCTTTGCCGCAGGCGATTTAAATGGCGATGGGTTTCGGGATTTTGTGGCGACAGGCGGGCAGAATCAGAACCGTATTTTCGTAGTCTTAAGCAATGGGGTCGGCGGCTTTGCTCCGGTCAAGGAATATACAGATAGCTTTCCTTTATTTGCCGTCGCCATTGGTGATTTCAACAGCGATAACAAACCCGACGTCGCCTTTGGCGTGCGTTCCTTTGACGCGAATGTCATCGTTCGGCTCAACGACGGCGTTGGCAACCTGGGCGATCCTAAAATTCTGGCCAAAGCGGGCGGCAACTTCCCGGTTGATCAAGTAGAGGTTGCGGATTTCGATGGCGATAACAAGCTCGACATTATTACGTTTGCGCAAGGGCCTGAATTCATCATTCACAAAGGGGACGGGACAGGAAACTTTTCCGCGCAACCGCAAATTCTTCCCTCTCCAACCGGAGGCCGAGCGATTGGCGATTTCAACGGTGATCGCCGACCCGATGTCATATTCTCAGGGTTCAATGAGCTAATCCTGTACTTGAATAATGGTTCCGGACAATTCGGCTCACCAGTTCGGACGCCACTCAGTTTTCCATTCATTACCAGCCAGTCTGGTCTGATCGCAGGTGATTTCAACGGCGACGGCAGAACGGATGCAGGAATTTTTCCAAGCAATTCTACGAACAGTTACAACGAAGGCTTGCTGGTGTTTTCTTCTATTGGCAACGGTGGTTTCGCGCCGCCAACGTGGTATCTGCCCATTGTTGGAGGAAGCGCGACGGCAGCGGGCGGCTTGATGCCCTTAGCGGAGGATTTCAATCGCGACGGAATGGCCGATGTGTTGTTTGTCAGGAACAACTTTCCAGGCGATACCAGCAGCGTAACCATTGCCACGGCGACGCCGAGCGGCGGGTTGACATTGCCGCGAATGTTCCAATTTTCAGGCGCAGACAGCGGCTCGCAATCTTCGCCAAGCGCGATTGCCTCCGCGGATTTGAATGGCGATGGCGTCATTGATCTGGCAACAGTGAATTTCAGTTCGGCCAACGTTTCGTTGCTGCCTGGTCGCGGGCGCGGCGAATTTGGCAACCCGATTGCGATTCCGACCGGATTCGAATCGGGCAGCGGTGCAATTGATCTGGCAATCCGTGACTTCAACCGCGATGGCAACCGCGATCTGGTCGTGCTCAGTGCCAACGCCAATACCATTGTGGTTTTGCTGGGCAATGGGCGCGGCGAGTTTTCAAAATCCGCGACGCTGATTGTGGGGCCGAACGCGCGCCAGTTGGGTGTCGCCGATTTCAACAACGACGGCATCCTGGATCTGATCGCCAGAGGTCAAGGAGGCTTGGCGTTGTTCACCGGCAATGGACAAGGCGGCTTCACCGCGGGCCAGTCGGGCATTGGCGGCAATATCAGGGATTTCGATCTCACATTTGTTATTGGCGA
>CAZXHW010000567.1:0-5671 GCA_964639915.1 uncultured Heliomicrobium sp. | reverse complement strand
CTTGATTCTGGCCGATTGCTCTTAGGCCCTGGCTGCGCGGATACGATCTTGGATTAAAGTTTCAAGCGTGTTAATAGTGCCTCCGGTACGGCGGCGACTTCGCGGAAGGCCATCAGGGCGAAGGCTACTTCCAGCGTGTGTTCGTAGACGGCCATAAGCTCTGCCGAATTGACTTGCGTCTTGCTGATGTTGTCGGCGATCCACTTGCGACCGCGTTCATACATCTCGCGCAAATCTTCAATCGCGCAGTCGTAATCAAAGAGTTGGTTTAGTTCGTTCATTTGGTGAATCTCCTATCTGCCAATCCGGCAACTGCCACATACTTTTCCGGGACGGAAACCTTACGACCGCAGCGGCGAATGCAGTAATAAAGGGCTTTGAATAAAGTCATTGAGTTGTGACCTTTTGAAGCTGCTTCTTTCTTGGCTTGCGCCACGAATAGCTAGGCTTGATATGTGGGCTGAATCGAATGCCGTATACCCTGATAAGCTCAGTCCGTATGGCCAAGTTCAATCGTGAATAGTTGATCGTGGCCGAAACTTGAGAGAGGGGCTTACGAATTCGCTTGGCAACGGCACTTATGCTTCCGTCTTTTTCAATCAATCTTGCTTTGATCTTGTTTGCCGTCATTGTTCAAATTCCTTGAAAGTTTCGATTGGCTTTTGCCAATCTCTCTGTTATCGTCTGAAACAGTTGTTGCGAAAACCTTTGCAACAACGACGCCGATTATAACGAACGTTTTACTTGAGTCAACAGAAATGAAACGAAAGTTTTATTAAATATGAGTTTTTCTCACCGTTTGATGGAAGCTTGTAAGGCTGAAACCGTCGCCGACGTGGCCCGCAAGCTTCAAGTGCCCCATCCAACGGCAAGAAACTATGTTCATGAAGGCCGTTTACCTTCAGCGGAAATCCTGCTTCGGATTGCCGCTGAAACAAATGTTTCATTGGACTGGCTATTGCTGGGTGAAGGCCCAAAAGACAAGTCAGACTTACAGCCTGCCTCGCGCTCATTCGCGGGGCTGTTTGAGCCGTTGGATCGCAACGTGATTCAAGAAATGGCTGATGCTGGCGGAATTACTTTCGAAGAGATGGTAGGCCATTTGGTGAGAGAAGCTTTGGCAATGAAAGGCATTGGGGAAATGCCGCAAATGCTGCCTGTGCCCGTGTTTGAAATGATGTCTGAAGATTTAGAACGAAAGGTATTTCAAGCGTTGGACAATCTGCCTGATGAATCCACACGACAGGCAGAAACAAAACGATTGATTGGGGCGTTGGTTACAAGAGCCGCAACGCCTTAACAAGTTCAGTTGGCCACCCCGGCAAAGACCGCCTGCGTTGCACTGGCCACCCCTAACAACGTGGGCGGTTTTATATTCAACGACACACACATTGTCTTTTCAGCCCCGTTAATTAACAGCCTTGCTCATTGATCGTTGCCCTTATGAGTTGTTTTGCCTCCCCGGCTTTGCACGTAAAGCCCAGATTGATACGTGTACCAGTGTTCGCCCAAATCGCGGCGGGCGCGCCATTTTCTGAAACCTGTTGTATTGGCTATCGCTGGATTTCAGCACCGCCAGGGTATCGAACCGGCTACCAGCTTTGCGCCGTTCGCGTGTGCGGCGATTCATTGGTGAATGCCGCGATCATCTCCGGTGATTATGCCATCTGCCGACTAACCAACCAGATCGAAAGAAACGGCCAGCTTGCCGCCGTGTTGCTCGCTGAAGGCTTGACGCTGAAGTACGCGCATTTTGAACGCTCTGGTGGTCTATGGCTTCGCGCTGCCAACCCGCGCTTCCCGGATCGGTTCTGCTTACCCGGCGAAGCCAGCATACAGGCTGTCGTCATGACGATAGAAAGGGAGTTATGAAAAAACTTGGATGGTTCACTCTTTGTTTTTGCTTGATGCTTGTTGGCGGGCTGGTTGGCTCAGCGCAAAGTCGAAAGCCGGTTGCGCCGCAAGCTAAATTTTCAACAGTTCCTTTCGACGTGACGGCCAAACAGTTGCCGCCCAAATTTCTTGGGCATTCATTGCTGGATTTATGGGGCTTGGTGAATGAAAGAAAGAAGGCGCTAGACCAGGGCGAGTATGAAACCACGAAAGCCTGGGAAGAACGGCTTGAAAGGCTGAACGCCAAACCATTGCTTGGCGGCGTAAAGCTGGATAGCACATTGGCTTTCAGGGTCAGTGATGTTGAAAACGTTTACTCTGCCGACGATGAAGCTATCACGCTTACTGCGAACACTGACAAGCAAGCGTTTGATTCAATGAATGAACAAGGCTTGTCAGATTTTGACTCGGTTCTTTGGTGGTACGATTCCAAATTTATAGGTTCGTTCATTGGCTCGAATGCCTTTGGCGTGAAAAGGCGTGTCAGGGCGGAAACCGAGAATTACTACCACTTGCTTTTCAACAAGGGGATTATCGGTAGGGCGAACACGTTGACCATAAATGAAGTCAGCGTTGAAAAAGCCAAAGCGATTCGGCCATTGCTGAGAACATTGATTGTGGGAACCTTGATAGACCCATACATAGGCGGAGACAAAGACGAAACCAGCGCAACCATCAGCGATCCGGTGAAAACTACGACTTACAACTTTTATGCTTACTTTGAACCGACTGCCTTTTGGTTCTACAACCTTGAAACCGGCGAAGTTTATTACCGCGCCGATCTGACAGCGAAAGCTCAAGCCAAGCAATGAAACCCAAACGCCCAATCATCTGGCATCCTGGAATCCCGCCGTGGCCATTGGTGGTTTTCACCTTGCTTGTGTTAGGTGTACTTCAGATGTGCGGAAAGCTGAAATGAAAAAGGCCGGATCGCTCCGGCCTTTTGTTTCGATTGCATCCTGCCTATGCAGCTACAGCCAATGAATCCAGCCGCTGCAAAAATGATTTGAAACTATCCTTGTAAACCATCCAACCCAGACCATCCAGTTTAATGCCTTCCAATTGGCCTTCCTCCAACCAATTGATCAGAGTTTGCCGACTAGGGCATTCACCAAGCGCCTGCGTTTTCGTCAAGTAATCTTCGACTTGGCAGAGCCGAAGTTTTTGTTTGGGTGTGAAATCTTCGAAGAGTGCAAGTTGAGCCATTGAAACCTCCATCAGTGGCTAATTGGTTGTCATCGTCGGCGGGGATTATAAACGGCGCGTCAATATCTTCAAGTTCATCTCTTTCATTCCTATCAACGAAGTCTTTCCGATCATCCATTCCACCGCTCCGGTTTTCCGGGCTTGCGCCTATCTTCTCGCCACGGGTGAACCTCTTAAAACGCGATGGCAGGTTTTCCGAAGTAGTTGTTTTCACTGCCATCGCGTCTTTTTTGTTCATCCGCAACCGGAGGCAAACACGAATGGCAAAACCCAACAAAAAGAAAATCGCTGATGCCCTTGGCGAATGGAAAGAGGCGAAAGCCGACTTACAGAAAACCGAAACGTGGCGCGATGAATTGCTCGCGCCGTTGAAAGCGGAATACGACAAAGCCGCAGCGCCCTTCATTGCGGCGGCAGATGAGCAAGCGAAACCGAAGCTGGCGCGAATCAAGCAACTGGAAAAAGACATTGAGCAGGCGTTGCTGGCGGGCGTTGCTTCTGACGGTTCTGCGCTGATTCCGCAAGTGTCCATCGAAGGCGCGCTGGCCGAAGTCACCAGCAGCGTAACGCGCACGATCCAGCCGAAAGATTTTCTGGAAGCCGTGCCCGATGGCAGCCGCGACAGCAAGTTTTATGAATGCGTTTCCGTGCTGATTACCAAAGTGGACAAACACTTCGGCACGGCGTTCGAACGCTTGATTGAAAAAGTGGCAAAGCCGCGCGTGGCGATTCGTCTGGTTGAAGAGCCAGCCGAAAAAACGAAAGCGGCAAAAGCCTAACAGTTTGGCCGTCGTCGTTATTTGCAAATCTGGGGCTTCTTATGGGGATGGGATGCTTCTGGGATGCAGATTGAAATGGGGCTGAAGTCTGAGTGGGTTTAATGAACAGGCAGTCGGTAAGTCCGACGCGACGGCCAAATCAAAATTGACGACATACCCTTAATGAGCAAAGACGCAGTGGGCGATTCGATGACGTGATAGACGTTTGGAACTTCAGTGAAATCCACGTCACGCACCATTCCGGAAGGTGAACCTTTGACGAAAGACCAATTGGGAACGTTCGTGAAATCCGTCAAGGTTGGCCCTTTGAACTCATAAGGTTTTAAGCAAATGGGTAAATCAGTTTTCATCAGTGCAGGGCACGACAGCAAAACGCCGGGTTGCGAGGCCAATGGTCACAAAGAAGCCGACCTGACGTTGTATTTGCGGGATCGCATCGCGGCCAACCTGCGCGGGATGAATGTGCGCGTTGTCACCGATGGGCGCGAAGGTCGGAACCTGCCGCTTCGCGATGCCATCAAGATTGCCAAAGAAAATAACGGGCCGTCTGTCGAGCTTCATTTCAATGGCAGCACGAATGAAACCGCCAAAGGTGTCGAGGTGCTTTGCCACGCGGAACTGAAGCCGCTGGCTCAGCAGTTGGCAATGGCTATCAGTGGCGTTTTGCAAAGTCCATTGCGCGGGCATCTGGGTTATCGGGCAACTAACTCCGGTCAGCATGACAGGCTCGGCTTTTGTGAAGCGGGCGGGCTGATTGTCGAGGTCTGCTTTATGACCAATAGCGCCGAACTGAACAACTACTTTTCCAATGATGAAGCGGTTGCCGTGGCAATCGCGAAAGTTCTGGCCACTGCGGCCAACACATAACAACAGGAGGCAGTAAACAATGGAACTGTTTAAGAAATTCTTTGGCGCGCTCACTCGCTTTGCGCTGGCTGGCGTTGTGGGCTTTCTGGTTCGCAAGGGCGTGATTGATGGCGCGCTGGGCGAAGAGCTTTTGCTCGCCGCAGTCATCGGCATCCCAACGTTGATCTGGTCGCTGTGGCAAAAGTACAAAGACCGGCTGAGGTTCCTGACGGCTTTGTCCCTGCCCGCGAATTCCCGGCCTGAACTGGTGGATGCGACCCTCGAAAGTAACAGCAAATCAAGTTCGCTATTGTCGCTGATTCTGATCTTTGCGGTTGGCCTCGCCAGTCTTACAAGCATTGCTTGCGGCAAAGAGCAGATCGAAAACAGCTTCGCCAAAACCGTCGTCGCACTTCGGTCGGCGCGCAAAGTCACCACAGTTCAGCACAAATACGGCCACATTGATGACGCTGCCTACAAAAGCCGGTTGCTGTTGTTCGACAGCGCAAACGACGCGGTCAATCAGACGGGTGACACGATTGCAGGTTTCGGCGAAATCACGCCTGGAAACAAACAGCAGGTGCTGGATGAAATAAAGAAGCTTGCCGACACGGTGGATAAGCTGGTTGCTGATGGAGACGTCGGCGTCAAGAACCCAGAATCCCAGAATGATTACCGGCGCTGGTTAATGGTGGCAAAAGGCGTCATCAACAGCGCGAAGGTTGCCATCGCCGCCATTGATAAACCAGTCGCCGTCAAAGACCTGAAAATTCCCAAAGCCAATCTGAACTGACGGCCTACGCCTTCGCACTGAAACGACAACCGAAACGCCGAACAACAGGAGAAAAGAATCGTGGCTAAGAAACCAACCGTAGCAAGTTTCAAAGGACTCTCGCCTGAAGAGATTCAGGAATACATAGACATCGCAACCGAAGCGCTGGTGGAAG
>CAZXHW010000566.1:0-5671 GCA_964639915.1 uncultured Heliomicrobium sp. | reverse complement strand
CGACCTCGGCCCCCGCCAGCTCGTTGACATCGAAAAAGCGGCGATAATTGATTTCATCGGCAGCGACCCGCCAATAACACAGGCGATAAGCCTGGTCAGCCAGCAGCACCTCCAGTTGATCGAAGCTTTGCGGCTTCCCTAAAACGCCATTGAAATTGGCCAGTGTTTCTTTAAGCGCCCCCTGCACAATTTTGCCCGCTGTCACCAATGAAGCTAACCGGCGTTTGATGATCTCTTTATCCCGTCGCCTTTCTTTGATCTTCTCCGGATGCATTGCGGTGCGAGGCGGCAGATGCTTGAGCGCAGTGATGATGCTTTCCAGTTCCAGCACGTCCGTATGAAGCTCATCAAGTTGAGTTTTCAGGCGCGCCAGCAATGGTTCCAGAATTTGCGTATAAGTCCGCGGTGCGATTGGCAATCGCATCTGGTAATACTGGGCGAAAAAAGCTCCACGAGAATATGTCAGCTTGATCTGTTGGCTTTCCAAAGCGCGTCCATATTGTTCCCCCAGAATTGGGAGCAGCACTTTGTTCCGAAGGTCCAGCTTGGGCGGATGCCAGTCAATGTCAAAAAAGTCTGCGAATGGTGAGCTGGGTCCATTTTCCAGAACATCGTTCCACCAGCGATTGCCTCCGCCGGCAATGCACATATGGTTGGGAACCACATCCATTACCAGCCCCATTTCGCGCTGCCGCAAAATTTGAGCAAAGGCAATGAATTCTTCTTCCGTTCCAATTTCGGGGTTGAGCTTTGAATGATCTGTTACATCGTATCCATGTTGGCTGCCCGGTTGGGCCATCAGCACTGGCGAAGCGTAACAGTCGCTGATACCCAGATCGAACAGGTATTCAACAAGCTCCGCTGCTTGTTTGAAGGTGAACTGGTTATTGAATTGCAGACGGTACGTTGCGCTTGGAATGCGCGCATGTGTTGTGGTTGAGCGATCACTCATAGTTTCTCTTTTGCTGTCGAATTTTTAGGGACAACTTGGCATGGATTCCATCAAGGAATCACAAGATCGAGGTATCTGACTGGGGAACTGTCGGCAGTATACCCTAACGGACTGATTCGTTGGAGGTTCAGACGAAAGTGCGAAGAGTCACTTCACGTCATCAGCAGTTCATTGCTGCCGGTTTTTGTTTCGCGCCGATTGAATTGCCATCACTCCAACCAGCAAGGCCGTTAGCGAGGAAATAATCCCACCCCAAAGAACCGCTGGTGCCGTATAGCGCATTTCAACCCGGTGCGCCCCTTCTGGCAGCATTACGCCGCGCAGCAAATAATTGGTTTGATAAATGGCTGCTGGCTGACCGTCAATTGTTGCTTCCCATCCAGGGTGGTTGATTTCGCTAACCACCAGCACGCCGCGCTTGTCCGCCTTGGTTTCAATCGTCAATCGGTTCGGCTCATAGCTGACGATCTTAGCTTCGGCGATACTGGTAAACGTTTCCTGCGGAAAGCCAATCTTTACCCTTTCCGGCTTTTCAACCAACGACAATTCTCTTGGATTAAACGGCTGTTCGCTTTCGCCGCGAATGGCGCGTAGCGCTTCTTCTTCGGTGACGACCTGCGCGCGCGGAACGATCCAGGCGCGCGGCAAAACGCGCGGGTTTTCGTATATTTGCACGCTGTCGTAATCGTAAACTTTTCGCCAATGCCCCGGCAGCCGTTGAGTCAGCAAAAATGCGCCATTGCCATCAGACTCATAAGCTGTCGCTTTTGAAATCATCAGGGTGGCATGTTTGCTGACGTTGGCAATTTCAATTCGATCAAGCGCCAGCGGTTCGCCCACGTCAAACCTGGATTGAAACCGATAAATCGGAAAATCTCCGCCTGGCACGCTCTCGAAAATTTTTGCCAATGAATGACGGATCGTTGGTTTCACGTCGGCCCGTTCGTGCGCCCATTCGGCGGAATCGCGCCCGGCTTGTAACTCTCGTGTAATGACCTGACCTTCGGCGGTGACGAAGTTGATTTGAGCGACAACTTCGCCATCATTTAAATCGCCTGAATCGGCCAGCGCTGAAACGAT
Source organism: uncultured Heliomicrobium sp. (assembly GCA_964639915.1). Taxonomy (GTDB): domain Bacteria; phylum Acidobacteriota; class Blastocatellia; order RBC074; family RBC074; genus RBC074. Next base: position 3,639 of record CAZXHW010000566.1, on the reverse strand, counting down.
AGTCATCGTACTCACTTTGGCTGACGGTGCGGCCAGAACGGTTTTGGCTCCGGCTTTGAGCTCCATTCCGGCTTCGCCAGCCGAAAACCGCATGCCATCCTTTTCCACAAATCCTGACGCAGCGGCCGTAAATTCCACCAGAAATCGAACATTGAGCAAATCCAGCACCTGCCAGTTCGGATTCAGAATTTGCCTGTCCAGCGGCGTGCTAAAGTTTGCCGAAGAAAATTGCCCTCCGTTGCCAAACGCCTTGTCATACCGAGCAGGCATCAACGGTTCGTACCCCGAAGCGTCGTGCAAACCTCGGCGGGCTGAAAGATTGTGCGGCTCAGTTCGCGGCAAGTCGAAGGTGTAACCCGGCGTCAACGATGTGTAGACGCGATTTTCTTCCGGCTTGTATTGCTGCAAAAACTTGGTTGGGGCAGAAAGCTGAGTAAAGTAGCTAGCCGGTTTGGCAAAACCGAACCACCAGCGTTGCATCAGGATATAAGGTTCGACAAAACACGCCGTGGCGATGGTGAAAGCCAAAAGCGCGCTGCGCCAGCGCTGTCCGTGCTGATTGCCAAGCCGCAAATTCCACCATACACTCAACAATGCCGCCGCCGTGAATGCCGCTTTCCACATCAGCCAAGCCTGCTCTGACAAACCTGTGTGCTGCAGCGCCGAACCAACGATTGGCGGTTTTCCAGTTGCGCGCCACCAACTGTAACCAATTGCCAGTGTGGCAATTACCAGCACACCGCCAAACAAAACCTGGGCGTTTTTTGATTCAACGCCGCCTTTTCTTGACTGAAAGAACTCAGCAGTTCGGTCCCAGCCATAAGCCGCCAAAATTGCCAGCGCGAACGTCCACTCAAACGCATGCCTTGCAGGAGCACGAAACAGGTTCAGCAGCGGAACGTGATACAGCAGCCGGTAAAGCGGCGTATTGTCTCCAAGCATCAGCACAAAGCCGGCGACGGCCACAACCAGCCAAAACAGCAGCCGGGCTTCGCGGTTCTCACGCCGGAACAACGCAGCGATGGCAATCAGCGCCATCAATGCTGCCAGCCCGACGACAAAAGTTTCTGTTTCCAAGTAGTGATAAAACGGCGAGAGGAAAGATTGGCCAGCTTGGGCCACCGTGAATCCGCCGCTGCTGAACATTTCATAACTCAGCGTGCTGCGAATGCTTTGGCGCTGAGTCTGTAACGTCTCCAGTGTTTGAAAAGCTGAAAGGCAAGCCGCCAGAAGAATTCCACTCAAGCAAACTGTCAAAGGCGCACAGGTTTTTAGTTTTGCTTTCAGGCGGAATCGTTCACTCGCGAATCTTCCGCCTGAATGCGGAAGTACGAACGACAGCCATGCGGCATAGGCGATAGAAATGATGCCGACATATAAAAAGCCTTGTCCCAAACCCGTCAACACTGACATCGCATACGCCAGCGTCATCCACACCAAGGAAGTCTTGAAAGGTTTTGTCCGAGCGCGTTCAATTGCCGCCAGCACCAGCGGCAACCACATCACAGAATTCGGCAAAAACCCATACGTCGCAACTCGGCTGGCCATCAATCCGCCGAAGCCGAAGGTCAGCCCGGCCAGCAACGAAGCCAAACGGCTGTGGCCAATCTGCCGAACATACACGTAGGTAAAAATCGGAGCCAACAGGAAAGGCGCAAGCACGTAAACCTGCTCAGCCGCGTGGCCAGACAAAACCAAATATCCCCACGTCAGCGGATAGCCAAGCGCAAGTTGCGCCATCGAAAGCAACGGATACCCGGAAAGCAGCGTCGGCGTCCACAACGGCCACTGGCCTTGCCGAATCATTTCCCACATCACAGACCGCATCGGATACGAATAAACCAACGCATCGCCACTGACAAAAAACTGGCCTGCAAAGGTCGCAGGCCAGAAGAACAATGCGAAGAAAACGATGATTGTGATAAGCGCGGAAAGTTCAGCGCGAATTGTTTTCAGCCAGTTCATTTGTGGTGAGTTTCTAAAATGCAGGCGAGAAGCCTGTGTTCTAGATAGCCTAACTACGAGTCAGTTGCCGATACTTGATTCGATGCGGCTGATCGGCATCTGCGCCAAGCCTGGCTTTGCGGTCAGCATCGTATTCAGAGTAATTGCCGTCGAACCAAACGACTTTGCTGTCGCCTTCAAACGCCAGAATGTGCGTGGCGATGCGGTCGAGGAACCAGCGATCGTGGCTGATGACGACGGCGCATCCGGCGAAGTTTTCCAGGGCTTCTTCCAGTGCTCGCATGGTGTTCACGTCCAGATCGTTGGTCGGTTCGTCCAGCAGCAATACGTTCGCGCCCGACTTCAGCATTTTGGCCAGGTGAACGCGGTTGCGTTCTCCGCCTGACAGCATGCCGACTTTCTTTTGCTGATCGCTGCCGGAAAAGTTCAGCCGCGAAACGTAAGCGCGCGAATTGACCATCTTGGTTCCTAGCTGAATTTGATCCTGCCCGTCGGAGATTTCTTCCCAAATGGTTTTGTCAGGATTGAGCGTGCGCGACTGGTCTACGTAACCAAGCTGAACGGTTGCTCCGGTTTTAAACGTGCCGCCGTCGGCCTGTTCCTGTCCTGTGACCAATCGAAAGAGAGTGGTTTTGCCAGCGCCGTTCGGGCCAATGATTCCCACGATACCGCCCGGAGGTAGCGCGAATTCCAGGTTTTCAAATAGTAGGCGGTCGCCATAACCTTTACTGACGTTTTGGGCTTCGATCACCACATCGCCCAAACGCGGTCCTGGCGGAATGTAAAGCTCAAGCTCAGTAGATTGTTTGTCCGATTCCTGACTAAGCAGTTGTTCGTAAGCCTTGATGCGGGCTTTGCTTTTGGCGTGGCGAGCTTTCGGTGACATTCGCACCCACTCAAGCTCACGCTCCAGCGTTTTCTGGCGCTGCGATTCAGCGCGCTCTTCTTTGCGCAGCCGTTCCTGTTTCTGTTCCAGCCACGAAGTGTAATTGCCTTTCCACGGAATGCCCTGCCCGCGATCTAGTTCCAGAATCCAGCCTGCAACGTTGTCCAGAAAGTATCGGTCGTGGGTGACGGCGATAACCGTGCCTTCATACTTTTGCAGATGCTGCTCTAGCCAGCCGACGGTTTCGGCGTCCAGATGGTTGGTCGGTTCGTCGAGCAACAGAATATCCGGCTTTTTCAGCAGCAACCGGCACATGGCGACTCGACGACGTTCGCCGCCTGAAAGCACGCTGATCGAAGTTTCCCCCGGTGGGCAGCGCAACGCTTCCATTGCCATTTCCAGCCGCGCGTCCAAATCCCAGCCGCCCAGGGCTTCCAGTTTTTCCTGAACTTCGCCCTGCCGTTCCAGTAGTTTGTTCATGGCATCGTCGTCCATCGGTTCGGCGAATTTGTCGTTGATCTGATCGAACTCTTTCAATAAATCAACGACTTCCTGCGCGCCTTCTTCGACGATGTCGCGGACGGTTTTTGTTTCGTCCAGCTTGGGTTCCTGCTCCAAATAGCCGATGGAATAGCCCGGCGAAATATGAACTTCGCCCTGAAACTCTGTGTCCACACCGGCCAGAATTCGCAGCAGCGACGATTTGCCCGATCCATTCAGACCGAGGAGGCCGTTTTTCGCGCCGTAAAAGTAACCGAGGTAAATATCTTTGAGGACAGCTTTCTTGT
>CAZXHW010000565.1:0-5680 GCA_964639915.1 uncultured Heliomicrobium sp. | reverse complement strand
GGCGGGTGACACTGGCAATGGATTTAGTGATCGGTATGACTTTGAAAACCTGAACGTCTTCAGTATTGGGCAAGCAGCCAATAACGTCGGCGATTTGGACAGTCTGGATCCGCGCAATGAAGTGGTTGTCGGTGGACGCAGAATCAATCCTGGTCATCGTTTTGTTCACATTGGAATGCTGCCCTTTATTTGGCAAGTCGGTGAGCAGAATGACATGGTGGCCACGCGCGAAATCACCGTCTTCCCTTCGATTGACCATCTCTTTGATCCTGAAATTCCGGGGTACGGGCCGAAAGCTGCGAATCCGCCGGCAGGCGGGATAGGGAATGTTTTGCTTGAGGCAACAGAATTCACGGTTTGGGGCACGAACGATCGCGACGAAGCGCTTCTCGCAGCGCAAACACAGGGATATTTTGGGCGGGGCGGAACAGGAACAGCGCCTAACAACAAATGGTTTCGCGCTACCCTGACACAGGTTTTTGCTGACGGTTTCAAGGACTACAACGGCACAAGCCCATTTACCGCTCGCCCGGCAGGCTCAGATCCTTCTCCGCAAGAAGGAGATGATTTTGCTTCGAAATGGCAATTTCGCGATGCCAGCGGAAATCCCGCAGCCGTCAAATATGTTGCGGTTTATGCCAATCGCACGCGTGACGAAAAGTTTTATCGCGCCGATTCGACTGGCAAGGTTCCCGGCGACATTGCTCAAAGCAATGAAGCAGAAATTGATGCCGTCGGCTTTAAAGAGGTAATTATTGAACCTCTCGCTTCAGTGGCTGGCCGTGTCGTCAATGATGCCAATGCCAACGGCAAGATTGATCCAGGTGAGCAACCTATTCCTGGAGTTACTGTGAAAATCAGCGGTAACAACAGGCCTGAGCAAACTACGACTACCAATGCCACCGGTGACTATAAGTTCAGTAGATTGGATCCTGGAATCTATCAAGTCACCGAAGTCAATCTGCCTAATTATCTGGACACAGGGGTTTTGCCGGGAGTCGGAAACACTGCAATTGACTTAAACAATATCAGTGCCGTGCTTGAAGCAGGTGAGGACAGTATTGAAAACAACTTCCTTGATGCTTTGCCGCCAACAGATGAATGCACGCCGGGCTGTTTCAACAGCGTGGATATGTGGATGATGTTTGATGGCGCGCGCAGGGCAGTGTATGACGCAAACGGTGGAGTCGGAGCTATCTTCATTCTCTCGCTCAATCGCGCAGCCGCCAACGACGACGAAGTGTTGATGGCGTTGATGGGAATGGACACTCCGAAAGACAGGTTGAACGCGCAGTTTGTTGCCGCGCAGCTCAATGCACTGAGTTTTCCAAAAACAATCTTCAATCGCGCTTCGTGCTTCTATAACGGCCCGAACGTGATTGTCAGAATTCCGGGCGACCCGCGCCTGCTTGAATTACAAGCGAAGGCTCGCATGATCTTCAGTACGGGGACCGATTTTGAAGTAGATCAGCTTGCCGTATACATAGAGCTGTTCAACAACATCACGGCGACCAGGGGTATCATATGCCCATTTGCAGACCCGTGATGCATCAGGTTTGCGCGCTGACGAAGCAGAAGGCGTGCAATTTTTGAAGAAAATCGCTGCACTCCAAGGCTGTCGGTCTTTCGAGACTGGCAGCCTTTTTCTGATTTCCGACTCGGTTTAGATGGTTGCGCCAGGCTGTCGAGAATGATATTTCTGGGCTTCAAGTGAGCAATCAAATTGGAGTAATTTTTCGATAATGACGAAGTTTCAAGAAGTGCCTTCAGCAAGTGCGCTGGCCGCCGCGCTGAAATTGAGTAATCAGCAACCGGTCTTATTTTTTAAACATAGCAATTCATGCGGCATCAGTTCGCGCGCTTTTGCCGAGTTCGAGCGTTATCTGGAATCCCCGGAAAGCGCAGCAGTCCACAATTGCGTAATTGTGGTACAGACAGCGCGCGAAGCAAGTAACGAAATTGCCCGGCTTTTGGGTGTAGAGCACGAATCGCCGCAAGCCATTCTTGTCAGTAATGGGCAAGCAATTTGGCATGATTCTCATTTGGCGCTCAAGAGAGACGCTTTGAAGGCTGCCGTTACGAGAAATTGACTTTCCTAACCCTGTCAAGTGGCGTCACTCAATGACAACCGGCACAATTTGTTGGCAGTCAATCCCGTGAACTGACGAATTTCGCTAGTTCTTTTGGATCAAGCAGGCCAGTTGATCGAGTGCGCTGTTCGGCGTAAACCTGCTGTATCAGCTTCGCAACCAATCCAGTCCATCCCGTTTGATGGCTTGCCCCTAAGCCAGTGCCATCGTCTCCGTGAAAGTATTCATAGAACAGAATCAAGTCGCGCCAGTGTTCGTCTTTCTGAAATTGATCAGACGTGCCGTAAACTGGCCGATCCCCAGTCGCACTTTTCTGAAAGATTGTGATCAGTCGTCGCGATAGTTCCAGGCTGACATCCCAAAGATTCAGTTTACGGCCTGAGCCAGTTGGGCATTCGACCAGAAAGTTATCGTGATCAAGGTCGTTGGTGAAAAAGTGGTGGAATCGTTGCAAGGATTCGATGATCAGAAAGTTGACTGGAAACCAGATCGGTCCCCGCCAATTGGAGTTGCCGCCGAACAAGCCAATTTGCGATTCGCCAGGTTCGTAATCAACGCGATGTTCGTCGCCATCTACAATGATTCGATAGGGGTTTTCCCGATGGAACCGGGATAAGGAACGGATCCCATACGGTGACAGAAATTCGTTTTCATCCAGCATGACTTTCAAAACGGATTTCAGCCTGTTTCGATTGACCAGCGACAAAAAACGCTGCACACCCGTAGAAGTCGTCATGGTTTCGATGTGGTTGCCAAATTCCGGCAGGTTGGTGATGAACCACTGCAAGCGCCGCTTAAAGCCCGGCAGATGGTCAATCACTTCGGAATCCAGGGTCTCTACAGCGAACAAAGGAATCAACCCAACCATGGAACGAATGCGCATTCGCATATGCTGGCCATTGGGCAGATTCAGCACGTCATAAAAGAACCCATCCGTCCGATCCCACAGTTCCAGACCTTTGCCTGCGATGTCGTTCATCGCCCGCGCAATGTAAACAAAATGCTCCAGAAACTTCGATGCCACGTCTTCATAGGCCGGATTCTCTTTGGCCAGTTCCAAGGCAATGACCATCAAGTTCAGGCAATACATCCCCATCCAACTGGTTGCGTCAGATTGCTCAATGCTGCCGCCTGTCGGCAGTTGAGCGCTGCGATCAAAAACGCCTATGTTGTCCAGGCCGAGAAAACCGCCTTGAAAGATGTTATTGCCTTCGGCATCTTTGCGGTTGACCCACCAAGTGAAATTCAAAAGCAGTTTGTGGAAGACCTTTTCCAGAAAGACGCGATCGCACCGGCCGCGATGCCGCTGTTCCATTTTGTAAACCCGCCAAGCCGCCCAGGCGTGAACCGGCGGGTTTACGTCGCCGAACGCCCATTCGTAAGCCGGAATCTGACCGTTCGGGTGCATATACCATTCGCGTAACATCAGCAGCAGTTGGTCTTTGGCAAAATCAGGATCAACAAGCGCCAGTGGAATACAGTGAAACGCCAAATCCCAAGCCGCGTACCAGGGATATTCCCACTTGTCCGGCATCGAAATAATATCTTCGTTGAGAAGGTGCTCCCAATTGCTGTTACGTCCGTTGAGCCGCTCTTTGGGAGGTTCAGGCTGAGCCGGATCGCCGCGCAGCCAGCGCCGCACATCGTAAAAGTAGTATTGCTTGCTCCATAACATTCCTGCAAAAGCCTGGCGCTGAATATTTCTCAAATCTTCTGTCAGGCCGACTGGTTGCAGATTGCCGTAAAACTCGTCCGCTTCGTTTTTTCGAGCAGTAAAAATTTCATCGAACTGCTTGCCGACCATTTCCAGCTTTGGTTCTTTCGTCGTCAGGCGAAGCTTGATTGTGACAGATTCTCCCGGTTGCAGATTGAAGTGATAACGGGCCGAAGCTTTCGTTCCCAGGAACTGCGGATTGACGGATTCGCGGATTCCTTTGACGACGTAATCGTTGATTCCGTCTTTGGCGTATGGCGTTCCATTCGCCGCTTCATTGTCTCCGCCGTAAAGCCGCCGGAAGTTGGTTTCGTTTTCGGTGAACAAAAGTTCCGCCGGGCTTTCAGGCAAATGGGCACAAATCAGCCAACGCAACGGCAAATCAAAATGGCGCAGCCGAATTACGGAAGCCTGCGGGGCAAATACATCGGAATGTTCATCACGGCGCAACCTGGGTTTGCGCACGTCATCGCCCCAAATCCAGGTATTGCGAAACCAGATGGTTGGCAGCAGGTCAATTTTCGCAGCTTCCGGTCCGCGATTGATGGCAGTGATTTGAACCAGAATGTCTTCGGCGTCGGCTTTGGCGTACTCAACAAACACATCAAAATAGCGATTCTCAGCAAATGCGCCAGTGTCGAGCAGTTCATATTCCGGAGCGTTTCGTCCGCGCCGCTCCGATTCGGTCACCAGTTCTTCGTAGGGAAATCGGCTCTGCGGATATTTGTACAAAGATTTCATGTACGAATGCGTCGGCGTAGAATCCAGGTAGAAATAACACTCTTTTACGTCTTCGCCGTGATTGCCTTGAGGTCCCGTCAAGCCGAACAGCCGTTCCTTCAAAAACGGATCGCGTTGATTCCACATTGCCAGCGAAAAGCAGATCAATTGATGCCGGTCGCTGATTCCCGCAATTCCGTCTTCGCCCCAGCGATAAGCCTTCGACCGAGCATGATCGTGAGGGAAGTAGTCCCACGCTGTGCCGTGCGGCGAATAATCTTCGCGCACAGTTCCCCAAGCGCGTTCGCTGAGGTAAGGTCCCCAGCGTTTCCAGTATTTGGTGCGTAGCCGTGCTTCTTCCAGTCGTTTTTCTTCCTGTGTCATAGCTTTGGCAGCTTACCCAGCCAAAAAATTTGGTGCAATGTAAATTGTTGTCAGTTCGGCGAATTCAAAACATGAGAACCGACCGGCAATTACGAACGTATGCCTAGCCGAACCTTCAAATTACAACCCCAAGCAGTATTGAACTTAGAGGAACTAACGATGACTTATGATCTTCCGCTGGTGCTGATGGAAGACCTGACCAAAGTTTTCCGCAACGGCAAAATTGACTCTCCCGTTCTGAATGGAATTGACCTAACCATCAATCGAGGCGAATTCGTCGTAATTTTTGGCCCTTCCGGCTGCGGCAAGTCAACGCTGCTAGCGATTATGGGCTTGCTGGATTCGCCGACTGCGGGCGTTTATAGCTTCAACGGTCAGCCTGTGCATGGGCTGAAGCTTGCCGACCGTGCCCGCATACGCAACCAGGACATCGGTTTTGTCTTTCAAAACTTCAACCTGATTGGTGATATGTCGGTTTACGAAAATGTTGAACAGCCGCTGAGTTATGGCAAGATTGGTTCATCGGAAAGAAAAGACCGCGTGATGGCTGTGCTGGATAAAGTTGGGCTGGCTGATCGCGCTCGTCAACGCCCGAGTTCATTATCCGGCGGGCATCAACAGCTTGTTTCTATCGCCCGCGCCATCGTCGGCAATCCGACAGTTTTGCTGGCTGACGAGCCAACGGGCAATCTGGATTCCGCCAGTGGTGAAGTCGTTATGGGCCTGCTGAAACAGCTACACGCCAGTGGCACAACGGTTTGTCTGGTTACGC
>CAZXHW010000564.1:0-5681 GCA_964639915.1 uncultured Heliomicrobium sp. | reverse complement strand
TGGTGCCGCCAGTGATCGGCGCGTTGGGTTGGAAGCAGGCGTTGGCGCTGGCTCCGGGCCGCGTGTCCAGCAAGCGGACGGGCCTTGCCAGCGGGTAATACATCAAACCTGTGCTGCCGATGTTGATGGTGTAAACGCGTTCGCCAAAACAACTGTTGCTAGTGTCGCTGGCGCGGAGGGTGAAGGTGGATGCGCCCGCCGCCGTCGGCGTGCCCGACAACACGTTTCCATTGAGCGTCAGTCCGGGAGGCAATGTTCCCGACACCAGACTGAAGCTATACGAACCTGTGCCGCCGGTTGCGGTCAGCGTTTGCGAATACGAAACAAAGGTCAGCCCGTTGACCAGCGAAGACAGCGTGATGCCGGTGACGCTGACGTTGAGCGTAGCAGTCGCAGTCGCCGCATGCCCGTCGGTCGCGGTCAGCGTGAAGCTGGCATTGGACGCTCCGCAGGTGGCGACGATATCCGCCGTGACCGTTCCGCCGGAGTTGGAGATGTTGGAGACGGTGACTCCGTTGACGGTGGCGGAAGGTCCTCCATTGACCGTGACGGTCACGCCATTGGCTCCGCTTTCGGCGTCGTTGACGGTGGCGATCTGCGCATTGGAAGCCGATGCGCCTTGCTGACGCGTGATGCCCGCTTGCGCAGTGATCGTCGGGTTGGTGTTGGTCACGGTCAGTGTGAAGGTCGCGTCGTGTGTCAGGCCGCAATTGTCCACCGAGCGAATGGTGACAGTGTAACTGCCTGACGGAACATTGTTCGGCACGGTGACGACACCGGTCGAACTGTTGACGGTGATGGTGGCGGGTGCGGGTGAAGGCGTGACGCTCTGCACTGTGAAGCCTGTGTTGATGTTGTTGGTCGGGCCGCTCGCCGGATTGATCGTCAACGCATTGCCGACGACGACCGAAGCATTGTTGTATGTCACGGTCGGCAAAGTGTTGGAGGTGACATTGACGGTCAGAGTGGCGCTGCTGGACAAGCCGGTTGTGCCGTTGGTGACGGTTAGCGTGATGGTGTTCGCGCCGACGGTTGCCGCACAGGTTGCCCCGACAGTTGCCGTCACCGTGCCGCTGTTATTGACGAAGCCGAGAGCATTCACACCTGGAGAACCAGCCGTCTGCGTCACGGTCAAAGTTCCGGGATTCGCATCGCTGACAGTGGCGACAACGGCGTTATTGGCCGGGTTGCTCAACGTCGTGCCTTGAATTCGGTTCAAAGGGCCTGCTGCGGTGATGGTCGGCGGGCTTATGGCCCGGCAGGCCGAAAACGCCGAGGTATTGCCGTTTGCGTCCGTCGCGGTGGAGGTGATGACGAGCTTGCCCGCCACTGGTGTGTAATTGAAACTGAAGCTGCCGGGCGCGGCCAGCGAGGTGAAACCCAGATAAACTTCGCCTTCGCCGTTGTCGTTGGCATCGCAGGCAGCGTTGGCGAAAAATTCGATTCTGATCGGGTACGCCGAATTGGCCACGGCGCTATCGAGTGTGCCGCTGATGGTTGTCATCGTCACGCCAGTCAGCACAGGAAAGTTTTGCCGATTGTTGGGGCCGGTGTCCGCATCGCCCGGATCATTTGGCGCCACGCCGCCGGCATCAGTCCCAATGCCGGAGTTCCCATTGCTATGAATCCGATTGCCTAGTATGCGATTGCGAACACAGCCAGCATCTTGCAGATTTATTCCATTCAGCGTGTTGAAGGCGATCAGGTTGCCGGCGGCGCTGATAGTGCCGCCAATGGTGTTGTTGCTGCTAGAGTCAGTCATGTAAATGCCAGACTCATTGCCAAGCGCACTCACGCCATCAGCTTTCACGCCAATCCAATTGCCTGCCACTGTGTTGTTATTGGCGTCTATAAGCAAATAAACGCCCGGGCCTGTGTTGCCCGAAATAAGATTTCCTTCCGCAGCGTCATTGACGCCGTTGCCATCTGTACCGACCAGGTTGTTGTTGGCGGAGTTATTAAAGAAGACGCCCGTTTGGTTTGGTAGCGCAACTGTGCCGGCTGGGTTGGTGCCGATGTAATTACCCTGAACTTTATTGCCATTTGCGTTGATCTCAATGCCTCGACTGGAGCCAGAGATCACATTGCGTTGCGCCGCCAGCCCTCCCCCGATCTGGTTGTTATTGCCGCTAATAAAGATTCCGACGAGGTTGGCAAACATTGCCGTGCCTGCCACATTAATTCCTAACAGGTTGCCAGCGATGGTGTTGTTGCTGCCTGACATGATTACGCCAGCGTTACTATTGCCGGAAATCAGGTTTGCTTCGAGCGCATCACTGACGCCGTCCGCATTTGTCCCGATGCGATTGCCGTTGGCTGGAACAAAAATACCGGCAAAGTCGGCGTTCGCCACGATGGCAGTCCCTGCGACGTTCGTCCCAATACGATTGCCGGCGACGACATTTCCAGTGCCCGTGCCTTCAATGCTTATCCCCGAATCACTATTGCCGGAAATCAAGTTGCCTTCGTTCGCATCGTTTGCGCCGTCGCCATTCGTCCCGATGAAGTTGTTTGAAGAATCCAGCAACTTCAGTCCCGTGTGGTTCGCCGCCGCCGCCGTGCCGCTGATGTTGGTGCCAAGGTAGTTACACTGCACGGTGTTATTGTTGGCATTGTTTGTAAAAACGATGCCGTCGCTAAGGAAGCTATTGACCACCAGCCCGCGCACCGTGCTGCCGGAACTGCCGACGCCGGCAAACACCAACCCATCATCTACTCCGCCGGTCTGTTTCAATTGGATAAGCAAAGTAGAGGTGAAGCCGCTACACGTGGCGCCCGGTTGCGTGCAACCATCAATCGTCAGCGTTTCCGTGATGTCAGGCAGTTGCGAAGTGACCGTGATGGTTTTGACCCCGGCGCCGGGAATATTGAAATTGATCGTATCGGCTCCAGTGGTCGAGTTTGCCAAATTGATGGCGGCGCGCAATGTGCAACTGGCGCCGGGACAACTCCCAGCGCCATCACTGGCGCTGGTCACCGTGATTGTAGAGGTGGGAAAAGAGCTGTGGGTAGCAAGCCCTGTGATGTTTTGTGTGGCGTCGGCGTTATAGCCGTAGACGATCCGGCCCGTCAGCATAGCCACTGCTAAAAATGCTAAAAATGCTAAAAACAGCACGACGCAGGGAATAAACGCCGAACGCAATCCCTTGCTTTGTTTGTGTTGGATTGAAGTATTCATTGTCGTGATTCTCCTCTTGGGGAAGAAGGAATAGTTCGAAGTCCATTCCTGGTTTGGGTAATCGAATCCAGAAATCATTTAATCGCGTTTGAGCTGTGACGTTAGTGCGACGAATCGGCCCGCGCCTCATCAAGCGTGGGCAAAACCACAATCAAAGTTCGCAACTCCAACAAATTGTCTTTGGCAACAAAGCCGCACGCGCCTGCTTGGCGCGCCGCTTCGCGCATTTCCGCATCGTCAAACCGCGTTGTGATCACAATTCGCGCGGCGGGAAAGGCTGTCAGAATTTGCCGTGTCGCGGTCAATCCATCCATCACTTCCATATTGATGTCCATCACGACCCAGTCCGGCTGGTGGGCACGGAATACCGCCAGCGCCTCCGCCCCATCCGAACACTCGTAAAAGCTATCGGCAAAGTCCTGGCAGATGCGTCGAATTACCCGCCGCACTCGTGCATTGTCATCCACGATCATCAGCATCATTGAAGTTCTCTGGGACGCCGTGTGGGCGGCGATAATTATGGAAGTTCATGACAGGCGGGAATGTAAGGGAGGTTAGAAGGAGATTGAATAGAGGGATTCACACGGTTTCGGCTGTTTTTTCTGTGTAGTTTCACACGGGTAGCGATTGGATACGCACGCTGCCGCTGTCTTACAACTCCGATTTGTGTTCCAACGCAAATTTGACCAGCGCGTGCGTACCGTGCAGGCCAAGTTTCTGGCTGATGTTAGTGCGGTGATTGTCTACAGTTCGGTGATGGATGCCCAGCTCTTCGGCAATTTCCTTGCTGGATTTATGGCTGGCGACCAATTTCAGGACGCGTCGCTCGGTCGGCGTCAGATCGCTTAAACCGGGAGTTTTCGCCAATAAGGTTTCAGAGCGTTGACGGCGGCCGAGCATGAAATTTGACAACGTGGCGCTGATAAAGGATTGGCCTGCGGCGACGGATTTGATGCAGGCGGTGATTTCCGTCAGGGCGCTGTCTTTCAGCACATATCCCTTAATCCCCAGATTGAGCGCCGCATTGAACATCTCTTCGTCTTTGAACATGGTCAGGATGATGACAGAGGTCGTCAGATGTTGTTCGCTGACGGCGCGGGCGACATCAAAGCCTGTCATTTCTGGCATGTGAACATCCAGCACTGCGATTTCCGGTTTCAGCGTTTGAATCAAGCCTAAGGCTTCTGCACCATCATCAGCTTCTGCCAATACAACCATACGCGGGTCTTTTTCAATAATTTTACGTAGTCCGTGCCGCAACAACGGATGATCGTCGGCAATGATGAGTCGAATTTCGTTGCTCATAGCGAATCAATCGTGACGGTCACAGAAGTTCCGCGACCAGGCGTGGAATCAATCACCACCTGGCCACCCAACATCTGCGCTCGCTCTGTTATGCTGGACAATCCCAACCCGCGTTTTCCATTCGTGAGTGCCGCCGGATCGAAGCCGCGCCCGTCATCTTCGATTCTGACAAGAGTTTGCGGCGTACGTCCATTGGCGGAGACAAGCTCTTTTTGCACGGCGATTTTCACGCGGCGGGCGCGGGCGTGTTTGACGACATTGTTCAAACTTTCCTGGACGATGCGGTACAGATTGATTTCCACTTCTTTGGGCAGCGCGCCAGTCAGATCATCCAGTTGCGCTTCAATTTGCAAGCCGGAAGAATTGGCCACCTTGTTGATCATCGCGCGTAACGCTTCCGTCAGCCCGATGAAATCAAGCTGATGCGGACGCAGATTATGCGAAATTTCGCGGCAATCTTCGATGGCGTGCGAAGTAGCATCGGCGATTTCAGTGAGCATTTCCCGCGCGGAATTGTCTTCTTCCGTTGTTGTTAACCCGACTAGCGCCCAATTTTTTATAACCAGCAAATCCTGCCCCAAACTGTCGTGCAACTCTCCGGCCAAACGCCCGCGCTCACTTTCGTGGGCCTCAATTAACCGGCGCGAAAACGCCACTTGCTGCTGTTGTTCACGCCGCAGTTGGCGAATGCGCAAGCGATACCCCGTAAAAGCAAAGCCAAACACAGCAAGCACTAGCAATGCGCGAAACCACAACGTTTGATAAAACGCTGGCAGCACCACCAGGCGAATTTGTGCGCCTTCGTTATTCCAGATGCCATCGCTGTTGGCGGCCAACACCTGAAATGTATATCCGCCGGGCCGCAGGTAGGAATAATTTGCCGTGCGGCGAGCGCCCGCTTCAACCCAGTCCTGATCTTGCCCAATGAGTTTGTAACGGAAGCGCATCTGTTCAGACTTGATGAAACTCAGGCCAGTGTATTGAATCTCCAGATTGGCCTGCCCCGGCTGCATGCGAACTTCGACATTATTGGCAGTTTCCGCATTGTCAATGTTCACTGCCTCGATCACGACGTGCGGCGGGTTCGGATTGAAGCTCACCTGCTGCGGGTCAACGAGCGCAACTCCATCTCCGGTGGCGAACAGCAATCGCCCATCCCGCAACCGCAAACCAACATTGTTGTGACCTCCGTTCATTC
>CAZXHW010000563.1:0-5694 GCA_964639915.1 uncultured Heliomicrobium sp. | reverse complement strand
GGGCGGCCATCGCGTATGAAGAGATTTTTTCGCTGGAAGGCCGAGCCAATCTGTACAGCTTTCAGGACCCGCTTTCCGCTGTCCTGGATCGAAAAACGGCAACCATTCAGGCGACGCTGGTGCGTGGCAAAACGTACACGCTCCGGTTCCAAATTGAATGTGCGGTGAAAAGCCAGGTGATTTCCGTTGGGATGGTGAGTAATTTTCATTCGGCGGCGCAAGGAGCAATTCCAGCATCTCCAAGAGGAGCACAAATTATCAATCTGGCAATGGTCGTCGGTCCTGACCTGGAAGAATTGCTGGTGATGCTCAAAGACCAGTTGACCGCTTCGCACAACACCCTCACCGATTTGATAAATGGGGTCAACACCAATGTCACCAACAGCTTTAACAGTCTTTCTCAGAACATCACGACGACCAACAACAACGTTCTGGCTGTGGACAATCGCCTGACAGCAGTGCAAAACACGGTCAACACCATTCAGGGAAATACCGTGACCATCATTTCCCAACTCAATACGGCGCAAACTACGCTGAACACGATCAACAACAAAGCTGACACCATCAACGACAAAGCCGACACGATCATCAATAAGTCGGACACCATCATAAACAAGGTGGATACAACCAACACCAACGTCAACATCGTCAGCGCAAAAGTGGATGATCTGGCGGCGAAGCTGATGGAATTTCAACGTCGCGCGTTCCGGCTGGAAATCGAGCAGGCTTTGGTCGAAGGCGACCGGTACAACGTCACTTCCTTCCAAATGCCTCAAGCGTCGGGCGGCAATCTGGAAGAAGTCCGCAGCGTTGTGTCCGAAATCATCGAGATGTGCGCAAAATCCGGCATGCCCAGCGCCGCAGCAATCCAACAAGCCCGGAACGAACTGGCGACGGGTGATATTTACTTCAACGCCAAAGGTTACAAAGACGCTTATGATCATTACCGCTCGGCGTATCTGAACGTCGCAACCGTAACCGGCAGCCATCGGCCATAAACCTCGGAAACCCAGCCCCGGCGGTGATGTATCGCAACTATGCCGAAGCTCTGGAGGCTCGCAATACGTAGAATCTGAAGAAGGGGCAAAAGATTACGATCAAAGGAAGATCACTCTATAAGTCTTGATGTTGCTGGCAACAGCAACAAACAAGTCGCGGTTATGAAAGAGCGGAGCCGCCTGTTCCCTGAGACAGGTGGCTTCGTTTTTTGCCGTTCGCTTTAATTCCAATTCATTTAAGGGGCTATGGTTCGACGTGCGAATTTGCCTTCATGGTTGAGCTACTCAAAAAAATGAATTGCGCGATCCTTCCTTCTGAATATAATCTCGCCAGCCCAAACGAAAATTGTTGCTCAAAAAAAGGTTTTGATTTCCTCCTCACAAAAAACGGTCATCCCATCGTTTTATTGATCTTCTATCTCCCTCAAGTTTTCTCTATAAGCCGAACCCCGTTCAAATTCGCTTTGTACCCAGAGGAGCATGGCAAATGCCTGGCAGAAAAAGAATCTCCGAATCTTCATTTCCCATAATGCGGCTGGTGGTGCTGGCCGTGGCTGTCATTTTCGCAACCTGGTTTTCCGCGCCAACCGAAGCCAGTCGAATGCAGACTTCGCTGGCCGTCGTTTCCGCCGCTAGTTACAAGGGCGACGTTCTGGCCGCCGAACAAATTGTCGTCGCATTCGGCGTCAATCTGGCGGATTCAATTGTCGTCGCCAACACACTTCCGTTGCCGACGACGCTTAGCGGCGTTAGCGTCAAAGTGCGCGACAGCCAGAACATAGAGCGGCTAGCGCCGCTATTTTTCATTTCGCCGACACAGATTAATTTCCAGATGCCAGCGGGAATGGCTGCCGGAGCGGCTTTGTTCACCGTGGTCAAAAACGGGACCTCGGTTTCAACAGGAAACGCGCCGATTGCGACCGTTGCGCCTTCGCTGTTTTCCGCAGACACCAGCGGACGTGGTTTGGCGGCAGGACAAGCGCTGCGAATTAAATCCGGCAACGTGCAAAGCTACGAACCCATTGGCCGCTTCGATTCCCAACAAGGCAAATTCGTCCCGGTGCAAGTTGATCTTGGGCCGACCACCGATCAGGTCTTTTTGATTTTGTACGGCACAGGACTTCGCAATCGCACGGATTTGACGAAAGTTACTGCAACTATCGGAGGCGTTAACGCCGAAGTCGGGTTTGCTGGCGCGCAAGGCGGTTACGCGGGACTGGATCAGCTCAACATTCGCGTCCCGCGTTCGCTAGCTGGCGGCGAATTTGACGTGGCCGTCACCGTGGATGGCAAAGCATCAAACGTCGTTCGCGTGGCGCTCAAAGCTCCCTTGCTGGCCGACACAATGTACATGGCTTCGCTCAGAGCTGAAGGCAGCGCGTTTTCTCCAGCTTCGGGCTACGCAACATTCAAACTCAGCGGCGATGAAAAGACCGGCCTGTTGAAATTCACCTACGCCAACCTGACGACGCCGGAAACCAGCGCACACATTCACGGTCCTGCAGATCCGGGACAAAACGGCGGGATTTTGTTCGATCTGGACACGTCGCCACGCCAAGCGGACGGGTCGTTCGTTTGGCAATTTGCCAACGTTGGCGCCGTCACCGTTCCGCAAATCATCGGCGCGCTGAAAACCGGCAGGCTGTATATCAACATTCATTCCTCGCGTTACCCGGCAGGAGAAATCCGTGGCCACTTCGGGCTGATTAACGGTTCGCAAACCTTCACGCCGCCGCCCGCCGCTCCGCCGCTACCCAGCGGAACGCCGACATTGCGCGACGCTTCGCGATTTCTGACGCAAGCAACCTTCGGCCCCAAATACGCAGACATCACCGCAATGCAACCCAAAGGCTATGACGGCTGGTTGAACGATCAATTCGCTGCGCCGCAAACGGCGCATCTGGCGTACCTGGACGCGACTATCGGCACGCGCACTGAATATTACCAGCAGGAAATGATGGAATCGTTTTGGAAACAAGCCGTTACTGCGCCGGATCAATTGCGGCAACGTGTGGTGTTTGCGCTTCAGCAGATTCTAGTCGTCTCGTTCAAATCAAACCTGGATTCCGAACCGTTTGCGATGGCCGGGTACCTGGACATGCTGGGCAAAAACGCGTTCGGGAATTTTCGGCAATTGCTGGACGACGTGACTTTGAGTCCGGCAATGGGACGTTACCTGGATCATTTGCAAAATGACAAAGAGGACCTGACGACAGGCCGCAACCCGAACGAAAATTATGCGCGCGAAATCTTGCAACTGTTTTCCGTGGGCTTGTACAAACTGCACCCGGACGGAACCTTGATGCTGGACGCCAACGGGTTGCCGATTGCGACGTATGACAACGACACGGTAAAAGGTTTTGCGCACGTGTTTACCGGATGGAGTTACGGCTGGTTTCCGAAGACGGAGCAGAATTGGCTGTATCCGAATGCCTGGCGCAACGGCACGGCTTACTGGCGGGTGCCGATGCAGGTTTGGCCGAATCATCATTCGGCACTGACGAAAAAGCTGTTGAACGGCGTGACGCTGCCCGCGAATCAAACGCCGGAAAAAGACCTGAAAGATGCGCTCGACAACATCTTCAATCATCCCAACGTCGGGCCGTTCATTGCGCGGCAATTGATTCAGCGGCTCGTTACCAGCAATCCATCTCCGGCGTACGTTTACCGAGTCGCCCAGAAATTCAACAACAACGGCAGCGGAGTTCGCGGTGATATGAAAGCCGTCATCCGCGCCATCCTGACGGATTATGAAGCGCGTAGTTTGGACATGCTGACGAATCAGGGCTTCGGCAAAATGCGCGAGCCTGTGTTGCGATTCTCCCATTTGCTGCGCGTTGGCAATTACACCTGCCCATGCGGAACTTTCCCGATTTATTGGATGGATAATCCGGAAGGCGCAATTGGCCAAAATCCGTTGCGGGCACAAACGGTGTTTAACTTCTTCGAACCAACCTATAGCCATCCAGGACATATCGCTTCCGCAGGATTACATTCGCCGGAATTTCAGCTTACCAATGAAACTTCGGTCATCGGCATTTCAGACTTCTTCCATTACGTTGTGCGCGACGGATTCAAGTGGGAGGAAACCAAACCATTGATTCCGAATTATTCCGAACTGGCAACGCTGGCGGGCAATCCCGCGCAGTTGGTGGATCGGCTGGATTTGATGCTGACAACCGGCGGCATGTCCGCGACGCTGAAAACGAAGCTCGTCAGCGAACTGACCCGAATGAACGCCAGTGAACCGGTCAAACGCGTGACGATGGCGGTGCATTTGATTCTGACTTCGCCGGATTACGTAATTCAAAAGTAACTGGAGCGCCAGCGTCCCGCTGGCGTTTCGCTTGAACGCTGTTTGCCGACGAGACGTCGGCGCTCCCAGGAAAGACATGAAACGAAGAAACTTTCTCCAAAACAGTTTGTGCGCATCGCTGGGTACGCTCAGCGCGTCATCCGTGCTCGGCGGGTTGAATCGGATTGCCGCCGCGACTTCGCCGACGGCGATGCAAACGGATTACAAAGCGCTGGTCTGCATCTTTTTATACGGCGGCAACGACGGTGACAACACGCTGATTCCGCGAAGCCAAAACGATTACAACGCTTACTCTACCGGAAGACGCGTGTTGGCCATTCCGCAAAATCAATTGCTGCCCATTTCGCCCACGACGACAGACGGACGCCAATGGGGCTTTCATCCCAGTTGGCCAGAGATGCAAACGTTGTTTGGGCAAAAGAAACTGGCCGTTGTCGCCAATACGGGAATTCTGCTTGCTCCAACGACACGCGATCAGTTTCGGAACGAATCGGTTCCGCTGCCGCCGCAGTTGTTTTCGCACGCCGACCAACAAGCGCACTGGCATACATCGTGGGCGGATCAAATTCCGCGAACCGGCTGGGGAGGCCGCCTGGCCGATGCCGTCAACGGGCAAAATCCCAGCGCGCAGGTTTCGATGTCCATTTCGCTTGCCGGAAGCAATTTGTATCAGGTCGGCAGTCAGGTGTTTCCGTATATGATTTATCCTTCCGGCGTCATCTCGCTTTGGTATTACAACGAAGCCTGGGGAAATCCAGAAACGAACGTCACCAAAACGATGCTGGATGCGCAGTACGCCAACTTGTTCGACAAGACGTACAGCGAAACTTTCAAACGAGCCATCGAAAACGAAAAGAAAATTTCCGGCATTCTGCAACGCGCACCACAAATCACCACAACGTTTCCCGCCGAAAACGATCTGGCAGCGCAGTTAAAAATGGTCGCCAAGCTGATTTCCGTTCGCGGCGAGTTGGGCGTGAAGCGGCAAATTTTCTTTTGCGATTTGCAGGGCTTCGATACGCACGGCGAACAGCCAACGACACAAGCCACGTTGCTGCGCCAGCTCAGCCAGGCAATGAAAGCGTTTTACGATGCGACAGCGGAACTTGGCATTGCAGACAAAGTGACGACCTTTACGCAATCGGATTTTGGCCGCACGTACAAATCTAACGGCAAAGGTTCCGATCACGGTTGGGGCAATCATCAGTTTGTGATGGGCGGCGCGGTCAAAGGCGGCGAGATTTATGGGCGCGTTCCGGTTCATCAAATCGGCGGGCCGGATGACACCAGTGACGGTCGCTGGATTCCGACGATTGCTAGTGATGAATACGCTTCGACGTTGGCGCTGTGGTTTGGCGTAGGAGCGAGTGAACTGCCGGA